>JAUPLX010000038.1 GCA_030836665.1 Patescibacteria group bacterium | reverse complement strand
GAGGCGGCCTTCGAGATCGAGGACTCCGTCCACGATCCGGTTCCACGACGTAGCGGACAAGCCCGAACCGGTCACTACCCTATCCGCCGTCGAAAGTCCGCCGGCAAGCGTGGCGTATCCGATATGCAAAACGCCGAGCGCTCCGAAAAATACGATGGCCGAATAGGCGGATTTCTTCAGCGAAACGGAAGTTTTCATATGGGGGAACCTAAGGAAAATAGGGGATGGCGGATTCCTATAGCGGCCTATTGCAGCAGGGACAGACGTTCGACGGATTGGCCAACGCCGTTTCGGAAGAAGCTTCTCCGGAAAAGGCATTTCCGCCGTCTCCGCGGGTTTTCTCTATCAAATCGTCGATAAGGTTGAAAATCTGCCCCGGGGTTACCGAAACTTTCAGAATATATTCGTCCGCTCCGAACTCCTTGCATCGGGCAATGGTCTTCGGGTCGTCCAAATTGGAGAATACGACGATCTTCGTACGTACCGAAGGAGCGTTCTGCCGGAGAACCTGAAGGGTCTCGATACCGTCCATAGTCGGCATCATCACGTCGAGAAGGATGGCGTCCGGAAGAAAATCCGGAGCGATGGTCACGGCGGCAAGCCCATCGTACGCGAGTTTGACGTCGTATTCCCCGAGTTCGAAACGGGTCTTGTACATTTCCGCAAGCGATTTCTGGTCTTCGACGATGAGGATCTTCTTTTTTACTGCGGTCATGGAGAGAAAATTACGGTTAGCGGTCTTTTACCTTCAATACGAACGAAAATTCGGAGCCCTTCCCTACTTCCGACACTACGTCGATCTTCGACTTATGGGCGGTAACGATTCCGTGACAGAGGGCAAGCCCGAGTCCGAGTCCTTCTTCACTGCGACGCATATGGTTCTGAACTTGGAAGAATTTGTCGAATATCCTTTCGACCTTGTCGGGCGCGATTCCTACGCCGGTATCCGATACGGCGAATCGTACTCCTCACGGCGCGTTTTTCAACCGGAGGGAAACCGTACCGCCCTCGTGCGTGAATTTGTACGCGTTCGTCAGAAAATTGAAAAGGACCTGTTTCATACGGTCGACGTCGACCGTCACCCCTTTTTCCAGGATTTCGGGATCGGCCTCGAAACGGAATTCGACCTGCTTTTCCTTGGCGACGATTTCCATGCTCGACCTGACTTCCTCAACGAGATCGGATACCTGGATATCTCGCATATTGAACGTCATCGACCCCTTTTCGATCTTGGAAAGGCTGAGCATGTCGTTAATGAGCTCGATAAGCCGCATGGAACTGTCGTACGATGCGGTAATGACCTTTCGGACCGCCGGAGCGACCTCCCCGAAATCCCCTTCGAGTATCATCGACAAATATCCCTTGATGGCGGTCATGGGAGTTCGGAGTTCGTGGGAGACGAGGGCGATGAAATCGTCCTTGAGGCTATTGAGCTTCGTAAGTTCTTCTTCTACCCTTTTGAGGGTGTTGATTTCGCGGAGGTCGGTAATGATTCCGACGGTTCCTCCGCTCGGAATCGGAGTTCCGGAAAGGAATACCTGGATGAGTTCGCCGGTCTTCGACTTCAGTACGCCTTCGTACTGGGAAGTATCGCCATGCTTGCGGATCACGTTGTTCTGACGGACCGTATTGGCACTCTCCTCATCCCAGAAAATATAGGATTCTTCTCCGATGATTTCTTCGAGCGAGTAGCCGAGGAGGGCGCAGAATTTCGGATTCGCGTAAATCGTACGCTCGCTTTCGTCGCCGACCCATACGCATTCCTGCATGGCGTCGAGAATTTTCTTCAATCAATCTATCCCGATCTTTTCCAGAGCGGGACGGGGGTCAAACAGTTTAGTATCGGCGTTTCGCGTCGGCATTGAACCAATCGGTCGGCAGATAAAGGCTTTGAAGTACCGTTTCGATCGTATCGCCTTCCTTCGACGTCCATGACGCGAGATCCTGGTCGACGATAGGCATGTAGATGACGTCCGGGGCGTTCCCTTCGGACATACCCCTTTCGTTCAGCTTGTTGCAAAAATATTCTACGAGACTCACGAAACGTTCACGAATCGTTTGGGTTTTCCCTTCGGCGAGAAGATATACGGCATCTCAGAGAAATGATACTATATCCGTGTTAAAAAACCAAAAAATTTCATACGATCGAAAGTTCGATACGAGAAAATCCCGGAAAAACCGTTCGAAGCGGAAAAACGGGTGGCTTTCGGCTTCGAAAATTGAGACTGGAACGATGCCCGGGCGAAGAATTTCCTTAAAAAATTCGGTCTCGTGATGGAACGGCGCCTTCTCGATTATGGCGCTACAGAAATAGTTCGTCTTCGGATCGTATGCCATCGTCACCCGCACCTCCTCAGGATAACGCTCTTGGAGCTTGAGGTATTCGCGCAACCGCGGAACCGAGGTATACGAACGATGGACTCCGTTATCGACGAATACGGATCAGTCGGCCGCCAACCGGTATACGAAGCGATCGAGGATTTTCATCAGGTCTCCCGCGTCGAGGTGGGACGTTCCCCGGATGGAAACCCGGATATCCTCTTTCGGAACCATGCCGTCCGGCGAATAATCGCGGAAATCGACCAAGGTAATGCGGTCGAACGACCCGTTTATGAACAGGTACGGATGTTCGATGAGTTCGGCGAGCATCGAGGCGATGCGTCCACCAGGGTCGTTCCGCACGAAATCCCGGTCTTCCTGACTGAGGAATATTTCGTTTTCCCCCGCGAACATGACGGTTCCGGAAGTGAACATCGAAGAAAAATCGATCGGAGCATCGGAATCTATCCGGAAATCCGCAAGAACGGAACCGAGCTTCGCTTTCAGCGTAGGCTCGACCATATGGGAGACATTCTGGTATCTTCGGATGACTTCTTGTACGAAAGCCATGCGGACATGTTCCGGAATATCTTGGTACCGATTGAAAAGCCCTTGGTACAGATCGAAATAGATTCGGTCGCCAACTCCGTAAAAGAATGCGGATTTGTCGCGTTCGAACATATCGCGCATTTCGGAGAGGAACGTTCCGTTCCCCGCACCGAAATCGTTGAACGTAAGGAATCCGGTTTCTTCGCACGTTTCCGAACGAAAGCGCCTCTGTGCTTCCAAAAGCCGCATCATGTCGACTCCCGCGACGTCGCCGTACGATTCGACGCCTCGTCCGACCTTCCAATCCGGATGACAAAGGAGTTCGACTTTTCCAATGCCGTCAATGGCGCTGAGGTAGTCGGCCTGACGAAGCTGCGTCGAAATCTGCATCCGATCCCCCATAGTGGAAGATTTCAGGGACAGATACGCTTGATATCCGTCGACGACGAGGTCAAAATCCGTTTTTTGGCTTTCGGAAAACAGATCGATCCACGTACCCCTTTGTATCGAATGGAAAAGTTCGTCGGTAAGCGTATCGAGAGCGTACGTATAAAAGGATTCTCCGGGATTCCGGATTTCAGCCTCGGGAAAAAACTGATCTTCGAGGCGAAGGACTTCGTCTCCGTACCCGCCCTTCAGCGCATGCAGAATTCGGTTCACTTCGCCCCGTACGGACACTCGGAGGGTTTCGGAATCGGGATTGAGCGGAATCTCGGGATGGGCCTGCATTCCGAATATCCGATGACTCCGGCGATCGGCCCATCCGACGAGCCCTCCGGTAACTTCATCGGTTACGACGGGAATGAGGTACGGCTCGCCCTTGGAAGAAAAAAAGTTCGGTTCGACATACCCAGTACGGGTGAATTGAAGGGATACTTTACCCCCCTCACGCCCTGAGGAAAGGCCGGAAAAAAACGATTGGACGAGTTCGTGCTCGCGCCGAAGGCTCGCGATACGGCAAGGCGAAGGTCAGAATTGGGCAGGACCGCGCATGGTCGCGGGAACGCAGAGGCTATCCCCGCATTCTATGCCGATGAGGTTCGCGGCGTATTGGCTTCCGAAACAGACCGCGAGGAACCGGTGGCAGTATTCCGACGATTCGGGACCGGAAAAACTCTCGCGTATGCACTTGGCGAGATGGTTCGAATACATGTCCGGATGGATGGTATCCGTGTCCGATTCGCTCCCTCCGATTATGACGATGCGCTTGCCGGGGAAATACTCACGCAATACTTCGTCGGATGGAGGATTCGCGTAGTCGATATGGACCTCGCGGACGAACTTTTCATATTTCTCTTCGGATCCGCAAATTTTCCGAAGAATTTCCCCAAGCAGGTCATTCGTGAAGCACTCGTCCCGAACGAATACGATGGGTTCCGCAGAAAGAAGCGCGCGAAGCGACGCTAATTGGTGACGTACGTGTTCGATGGTCATTTCTACGGACCTCTGAAGGGGAAGCCCGCTATTGTCCGAAAGGATGAGATGTTCGAACGCGTCGGTCTCCGCGTTCCCATGCGGACCGACGGTAAGCAATTGCGCGACCCGAAGCGAAAGGACCGGCGAAAGCCCG
>JAUPLX010000037.1 GCA_030836665.1 Patescibacteria group bacterium | reverse complement strand
TATCAACGCGTTCGCCGCGGCATTCCGCGGGAATAATCGATGGGTCGGATTTCATGGGCCTATTTGCGGTTATTCCTGCCGAATTTCTCCTTGATGCGCTTAGCCTCGGCCTTGCCGAGCTTCTCTTCCAATACCATATCCAGCTCCCCTTCGTCGTTCCAGAGCGATACGTCGTATGAGATTCCGCGGTCTTTCTTCAGCCGGTAATCGGCGTAATTCCCATAGGACACCGTCAATTCACCGTCTTCCACGATCCAGAGATGGCTCGCGACCTTGTTCACGAAGTAGCGGTCGTGGGAAATGAACAATATGGTTCCCGGATATTCCTTCAGGGTCTTTTCGAGGGCTTCGCGGGAGTCGTAGTCGAGATGGTTGGTCGGTTCGTCCAATATGAGGATGTTCGAGGGGCGGAGGCCAATCATCGAGAAGAGGATTTTAGAAACCTGCCCTCCCGAAAAATCGCGGACCCTCCGGTCGACGTCGGAATACTCGAATCCGTAGTTCCCGAGAATCGATGCGAGCCGTTCGCGGGTGAAAGCGAATCCCGCGCGCTCGAAATTGGCAAGGACGCTCGCCTCCATGTCGAGTTCCTCGTGCATTTGCGAGTAGTAGGCGATATCGAGGGCCTTGTGCTTCGAGAAATACCCGTCGAGGAGCGGGATGCGGCCGAGAATGGTCTTGATAAGGGTGGACTTCCCCGCCCCGTTCTCGCCGACGACCCCGATGCGGTTCTTTTCCCGCATCACGACCTCACTGATGAAGAAGAGCGGTTCCTTGCGTCCGATGAAGGCTTCCTTGAATTCGAGGATCTTTTCGCCCGGGCGCTCGGAAAATTCGAAGCGGAATTTCGGGCGCGGCGGAATGAAGGGTTTTTCCGGTTCCTCCAAGCGTTCGAGCATTTTTTCACGGCTCTTGGCGAAGCCTGCCCGCGAACCGGCGCGAAATCGGTTGATGAGGGATTTCTCGGTTTTGACGAGTTCGAGATGGCGTTCGTATTCCTCGATGAGCCGTTCTTCTTTTTTCCGTTTTTCGTAGACGTAATCCGAGTAATTCCCCACGTATTCCACGATGGGGCGCCCTTTGACCACGTCGTAGACTTTCGTACAGGTGGCGTCGAGGAATTCGCGGTCGTGGGAGATGATGAGATAGCCGCCCTTCCAGGATTCCTGGAGGTACTTTTCGAGCCATTCCGCACTTTTGAGGTCGATGAAATTCGTCGGTTCGTCCAAAAGGAGGAAATCCGGCTTGAGGAGAAGGATTTTCGCGAGGGCGATTTTCGTGCGCTGTCCGCCGGAAACCTCCTTGAGTTTGGAGCTGAGGAGTTGGAATATCCCGATTCCCCGGGCGACGCGGTCGATTTCGCGTTCGTAGTCGTATCCGCCTACGGCCTTGTACCGTTCGAGCGCCTCACTGTAGCGCTCCACGCCTCCGTCTTGCAATCCGGCTTCCGATGCGGCGAGTTCGGCTTCGGCTTCCAAAACGAGCGGAAAAGCGTTGCGGAGTTCTTCGAAAACGGTTTTTTCTTCTTGGTCGAAGTGGATTTGGGCGAGATATCCGAGCGTGAGCCCTCCGGTATTGTCGACCGAAGCGACGCAGCGTCCCATGAACCGCTCGCCCGATTCGTCGGCCATGGTTTTTTCACCCGTGACGACCTTCATGAAAGTCGTTTTTCCCGCTCCGTTTCCGCCCACCACCGCGATACGGTCGTCGTCGTTGATGATAAGCGAAGTATCCCGGATAAGGATTTCTCCTCCGGGAAGTTCGTACCGTTCTATTTTGACGTTCAGGTGGCGCATGGCGCGGATAATATTCCGCGCGCGGTTTTTTGCAATTTGCGTTCATGTCCAAAGGGGATATACTCCCCCATTCTTTTCGAAAACCACTATGTCCAAACATCAGCGGAAGGGCTGAATCATCGTCAAAACCCCGGAACAAATCGAAGGCATCCGCATTTCTTCGCGACTTGCCGCGGCCACCCTCGACATGATCGGGGAGTACGTCAAACCCGGAATTTCCACCGAAGACCTCGACAATGTCTGCAACGCCTTCATCCTGAAACGCGGGGGCGTTTCCGCCTGCATCGGATACCACGGATATCCGAAATTCACCTGCATTTCCATCGGCGATACCGTATGCCACGGCATCCCGGATTCGAAAACGATCCTCAAAGACGGCGATATCGTCAACGTCGACGTTACCACCATCGTCGACGGATATTACGGCGACACTTCCCGTACCTATCTCGTCGGCAACGTTTCGAAAGAGGCGGCGAAACTCGTCGAGGTAGCGAAAAAGTGCCTCGAAATCGGCATTTCCGAAGTACGGCCGGGAAACCGTTTCGGAAACATCGGCTACGCCATAGCGAACTACGCCGAAAAATTCGGATACGGGGTCGTGCGCGACTATACCGGCCACGGAACGGGCATTTATTTTCACGAAGAACCCTATATCGTCCATAAGGCCCCGAAAGATTCCGGAGCGAAAATGGAAGCCGGAATGGTATTCACCATCGAGCCGATGATCAATCTCGGAACGCACAAGACCAAACTCCTTTCCGACGAGTGGACGGTAAAGACTTTCGACGGCAAACTTTCGGCCCAATTCGAACATACGCTTCTCGTCACGGAGGACGGGTGCGAAATCCTTACCGTCGCCGATTAATGAGAAACCCGTAGTAAAAAATCCCCGCTTTCCGCGGGGATTTCGTTGCCTCCTTTCAGGCGTTGGTTGCGACGCTTTCAGATTCCGCCCTTGCGCTGGATGATTTCCAGCACGGGTCCGTAGGCCGGATGGTTGACGAGGACTGCGCGCGCCGCGATGCCGAAGGCGTTCCAGTCGGCGCCCGTCATTTCCTCGGCCTCGAGTTCGGCCAAGCGCATCTTGAGCGTGCGGTCGTCGCAGGTCCTTACCGAATTGAGGAAAACCGAGATTTCCGGAATTTTTCCGAACGCGACCGGAATGCAGGTCGGCGCGCCGGAATTGGCATGTGGATGCGTCATTTTCTTCCTTCTCCTTTTGATGGGTTTTTGTTCGGCTTTGTAGCGTGCGAAAAAATCGCGACGGCATTTTTATACCTTCGCGATTAATAAAGTCAATATGAGTTCCTGCCTAACCGATCTTCTTCTTCAGCATTTCGGTGAACATTTTCGGATTCCCCTGGCCTTTCGAGGCCTTCATGCACGAACCTACGAGGAAGCCGAAGAGCTGGACCTTGCCGGCCTGGTACTCCGATACCTGCGCGGCGAATTCGACGATGACCTGTTCGACTACCGCATCGAGCGCGGCGGTATCGTTGACCTGGCGAAGACCGAGACGGTCAACGATCTCGTCGGCCTCTCCCCCGTTTTCGAAAAGTTCTTCCACCACCGCCTTGGAATTGGTGGAAGAAAGTTCGTCTCCCGCGACGAGTTCGATGACGCGGGCGAGTTCCTTGGCGGGAACCGCGAGAAAGGATTTCACCCCTTCGGAACGGACGCGCGCGTTATGTTCCAAAACGATCGCGAAAAGGACCGTCGTGACGTACGAACACGATTTCTTCGGGTCGCCGGTAAGCGCGACGAGTTCTTCGTAGTAGTCGGAAAGCGTGCGTTCGTTCGAAAGGATGCGCGCGTCGTCTTCTTGGAGCTTATATTCGACGAGGTATTTGCGACGGCGGTCGATGGGGAGTTCCGGAACGAGCCGGGCTTGTACGAATTCGCCTAAAACGTGGAGCGGCGGAAGGTCGGGCTCGGGGAAATAGCGGTAATCCATGGCGTCTTCTTTGGAACGCTGCGGGCGGGATTCGCCGTGTTCGTCGTCCCAGCCACGGGTCTCCTGCGTGACGCGGCCTCCCGATTCCATGATTTCGATTTGGCGGGCGAATTCGTTATCGATAGCGCGTCCGATAGCGGAGAACGAGTTGAGATTCTTCAGTTCGACGCGGTTGTTCAAAACGTCGGAACCTACCGGACGGATGGAAATGTTGACGTCGCAGCGGAGCTGGCCCTTTTCCATGTCGGCATCCGATGCGCCGCACCAACGCATGATTTTCTGGAGTTCTTCGAGATACGCGATGACTTCCGGCTTGGAGCGGAAATCCGGTTCGGTGACGATTTCCATGAGCGGCGATCCGGCCCGGTTGTAGTCGAGAAGGGTCGTCGAGCCCGCGTGGACGAGCTTGCCCGCGTCGTTTTCGATATGCATGCGGTGGATGCGGAAGGTTTTTTCCGCCCCGTCGACCATCGTCTTGACCTCGCCGTGTTCGGCGATGGGATGGAACAACTGGGTAATTTGGAAACCCGCCGGAAGATCCGGGTAGAAATACGATTTGCGGTCGAAAATCGAAATCTCGTTGACGGTCATCCGCATAGCGTTCGAGGCGCGGACGGCGAGGTCGACGATTTTTTCGTTCAGAACCGGGAGCATGCCCGGAAAGCCCATGCAAACGCCACAGACGTTCTCGTTGGGTTCTTCGGCGAGAGCGACCGCGTTCCGGCAGGAGCAAAACATTTTCGTCTCGGATTTTACCCGGACGTGGGTCTCGAGACCCATGACGATTTCGTATTTCATTCAAAGGACTTTACGTGGTTCTTCGTGCTTGGTGGGACGGCGCGCATTCTATGGAAAACGCGCCGCGAATCCAAATGAAATTATCCCGTCTCCAAATTTGCGAAACGAAAGCGGATATGGTGCAATGTACTACGGTATTGCCATAATTCTTCGGCATCATGTCCTTTTCCGCAAAAAAACTTCTCGCAGCCGCCGTTTCCGGGGCTGTATTTTTTCAATCGGCCCTCATCGCCCCCCTCGTCGACGCACGGGAAAAAACCCCGACCGTATCGGCGAAAACTCCCGATTCTCCGATAATCGGCGCTTCGGCGGAATTGAAATCCCGCCTTAAAGCGGGAAGCGAATCCCTTGCCCGCTCGGGAAAAACCTCGAAATACGCCAAGGCGAAGATCCGGTGGGACGAATCCGCTGAAAAACCCTCCCAAATCCGCGGAATCAAGACGCGCGTTTCGAAAAACGTGGCAGTTGACGCCCAAGCGGTATTCGACGACCTCTCCCCTCTCTACGGCGTAAAAACTTCGAAAACGGCAAAAAAACCGAAACTCGAAGTCTCCGAAGAAAGCGTTTCCAAGGTGACGAAAGAACGCCACGTCCGCCTGAAACAGACCTACGCCGGGCTTCCGGTCATCGGGGACGGAATCGTCGGGCACGTGGACGAAACCGGCAACCTCTACCAGATCGACGGGGACTACGTTCCCGAAATTAAAGTGGATACCGTCGCGAAGATCAACGCCGCCGCGGCCTTGGAAAAGGCACGGAAGGCGAATTCGAAAAAACCGAAGTTCAAAACTTCCGAACCGGAACTCGCGATCCTCTCGGAACCCTCGGGACAAAATCTCGTATGGCAGTACGACGCTTCTTTCGAAGACCCCAAGGAAGGATTGTCCAAAATCCGCTACGTCGTGAACGCGAAGACGGGAAAAATACTTCGCTCTTACGATACCGTCACGCATAACGCTCCCGTGAACCTCTCCGGAAGCCTGCTCGAATGAGAGGGTGGCGGCGTGGTTTCTTTTTCGGGGACCCTGTATTCCGGTGACGGGAAGAATTACATGTGGGATCCCGCGGACCGGCTCGCGTACGTGTACAACTATTCCACCAACAGCGGAACGTATTCCGACGCCCGGGACGTAGCGAACCGCGTGGGGACGAATTGGGAAACCTCCGACCGGACCGAGGTCTCGGCGGCCTATAACCTCCAGAAAACCCTCGATTTTTTCAAGGGATACGGATTCGCCGTCGCCAATATCGATTTCACGAGCACGGGGCAAACCCTCTTGCCTTTTACCGTACACTACGGAACCGGATACAATAACGCTTTTTGGAACCCCGGGGACGGATTTTACTTCGGAGACGGCGACGGAACGAGCCTCGCCCCGCTCGCTACCATGGACGTCGTAGCCCACGAATTCGGCCACGCGTGGACCGAAAACACCTCGAACCTCGTTTACCAAGACGAGGCCGGAGCCCTGAACGAATCCTTCTCGGATATCGTAGGCGCTACGGTGGAGCTCGTGAATCAGGCTGACGACCGGGCTTCGTACCCGAATTCCGGTTCCGGGAAAGCCGACTGGCTCATCGGCGAAGACATTCTCCGTCTCCCGGGAATCGACTACGCATCCCTTCGCGACATGCGGGATCCCGCCAATACCGTTACCGTGGGTACCGGCGGAGAACAGCCTACCCGATATCTCGGAACGTACTGGTATTCCGGTTCGTTCGATAACGGGGGCGTACACCAGAACAGCGGCGTGCAGAATTTCTTCTACTACCTTCTCGCCGAAGGCGGAAACGGCACGAACGACGGCCTGCTCTACAGCGTCGACGGAATCGATCTCTCCAACGCGATGCGCGTGGCCTTCGAAACGAATTCCCACTTCCTGACGAGCGAAGCCACCTACCAGAGCGCCCGCCAGGCTTGGATAGACGCCGCGAATTCGATTGATCCTTCATTCGTACCGTCCGTCATGGCGGCATGGGATGCCGTCGGAGTCGGTCCGAAAATCGATTATCCGGTAACGGTGACTTCCGACGAGAGCTTCGAAACTTCGGCGGAGCTTCCGGGCGGATG
>JAUPLX010000036.1 GCA_030836665.1 Patescibacteria group bacterium | reverse complement strand
TGACGGGATCGGGCGAATCGAACGGACGTTCGGGTGCGGGAGCCTCGACGTATTCGGAAAGTCCCGCTTCGACCTTGGCGAAAAGTTCGCGCGCGCCGGACGGACCTTCGTCTCCGATGACGGACCTGACGGCAGTGGGAAAAGACGAGTTCTCGGCCGAGGCGTCGCGAAGGAATCGGTAAGCTTCGCGGACGGTGTCCTTGGAATCGCCGATGCGGCGGAGGGCTTCGCGATAAACGGCGACCGTCGCGCGCGTATCGGACAAGGCACGGTGCGCCCCTTCGTGAAAATACCCGGAAACGTCGGCGAGATTGGAAAGGTTCATGCTCTTCTCCCCCCGGAATGCCAGCTGGGCGATCTTGAAAGTATCGATGACGACGCGGTTGCTGAAATCGAATCCGTAGGACGTGAGGAAGGCGGTGTCGAAATCCGCGTTATGGGCGAGGACGGGGTCGTTCCCGAAAAAGTCGGCGACCTTTTGGCGTATTTCCCCGAAACCGGGAGCGTCCTTGACGTCGGCGTCGGTAATGCCGGTAATGTTCTCGATTTCTTCGGAGATGGAAATTCCCGGATTCACGAGGCTGGAAAACTCCTCGATCGTGCCGTTCTCATCGAAACGCACCATCGCGATTTCGATGATGGCGTCGGATTTGGGATCGAGACCGGTGGTTTCGAGGTCGAAAGCTACGATGGAGGGCATGGGGAATCTGACACGATAAGGAATGGGATTCCGTATCCGCCCTCTCTCATAACAGAGTTGAAATCGATCGGACGGATACGGAATTCCATTCCGGAACGTGGAAGATTCTATTCGGAAGACCTGGGAAAGCCAGAAGGAATATGTGGAGCCCCGCGTTCCGCATCCGTTGGCAAATTCGATTAAATTAACGTCAATAAACTTTGAAATGTCCGAAGAAAAGTATAGACTCCGTCCAAGTCATCGAGGTAAATCCATTCATTACGAAGCTCTATCATCCTTTTTTTATGCGAACCTTCGATTTCAAATCCCCCGCTCTCTCCGCCGTCGCGTTCTTCGGGACGCTCGGAATCCTTTCCGTCGGATATTCGGCCTATTCGAGCCTTTCGGCGGTCACTTCCGGACAGCCGCTCACGGTAGGCATGTGGACCCAGGTGAAGGATAATTTCGACAATCTGAACGCGAGGACCGCGAACGTTTTGTCTTCCGGAACATACGTCGGGATTGGAACGAGCAGTCCCATATCAACCCTTACGGTAAAGAGTACGAATAATTCCGGATACTTGTGAGGAATCTCATCCGTGGAATTCGGAAACGCAAATTATTGGTCCATGATCGCCAAAAATAGCGGTTTCCTGTATTTTGGAAACGATAACGGGGTTGACGGAATAAAAGATCGAATCGCGTTTTCCCCCACCGGGCGAGTCGGAATCGGTACCATTTCCCCGGTAGCGCAGCTCGATGTCCGATCGAGTAGCGGATCTACGTATGCCCTCTTCGCACAAAACACCGCCGACGTAGTAGGAGGGACTACCTCCATAGCCCGTTTTCAGACCTCGAACGCTTCGAACTACGGCATATGGATCGAAGGGCAGGACGTGGACAATTCGAATCGGAGCGTCCGTATCGGAAGTCTTTCGGGAATTAGTTGAGGAAATCACACTCCCATCGATTTTTCCGCCGGTTCGGCGGATCGGGTAAGAATCGATACGACGGGTAATATTTTAGTCGGAAAGAAAACCACGGACCTAAACGTCTCAGGAACGACGATCTATCCGAACGGAGCCATTCAAATCTCCAATCCGACTACCTCGCTCGGAGGGGAATTCATGATTCTCAACAACAATACGACCGGAACCCATACGAACACTGCCATCCAATTCCGAAGGAACAACGTCGCCGTCGGAGGGATTACGTTCAATAACGCGTCTACCAATTACGCCACCACGTCCGATTATCGATTGAAGGAAAACGTAGCCGGACTTACCAACGCGCTCGACCGTATCGAAAAACTCCCCGTCCACCGGTTCAATTACAAATCCGATCCGACGAAAACGATCGACGGATTCATCGCCCACGAAGTCCAGTCGGTCGTTCCCGAGGCGGTCATCGGAAAAAAAGACGCCATAGACGAAAACGGCGCGCCCGTCTACCAACAGGTCGATTATTCCAAAGTCGTCCCCCTTCTCACGGCGGGAATCCGGGAGCTCAAGGCGGCATCGGATAAGAAAGATGCCGAAATCGCGGAACTCCGGAAAGAAATCGAAGCTCTGAAAAACCAGTAAGACGACGAATAAGAAAACCCCTCCGAGAAATCGGAGGGGTTTTCTTATGCCGTTTGCGGCTTATTTCATCTTGTTGCGGAGGAAAGCCGGAACGTCGAGATCGCTTTGGCTCTGCGCCTGGGAGGCTTGAGTCGGAGCGAAAGCCTGCTGGTTGGAAGCGCGTCCGACCGGATGCGGGCGGAACGGGTTCGCCGACTGGCGCGGAGCCTCGACGTAGCTGCGGTTGGTTTCTTCGTTGAATCCGGTAGCGACGACGGTAATCTTGATTTCGCCGGTATAGTTTTCGTTGATAGTCGCACCGAAGATGATGTTAGCTTCGGGATCGCACGCTTCGGTAATGATGCGAGCGGCTTCGTCGACTTCGAACATCGAGAGGTCGGTACCGCCCGTGATATTGAAGAGGAGTCCGCGGGCTCCGGCGATGGAGAGTTCGAGAAGCGGGGAATCGATGGCGGCGCGAGCGGCTTCGATAGCGCGGTTTTCGCCCGATCCGTATCCGATGCCCATCAATGCCGATCCGGCATTTTCCATAACGCTGCGGACGTCGGCGAAGTCGACGTTGATGAGGCCCGGGAGGGTGATGAGGTCACTGACGCCCTGAACGCCCTGGTTGAGGACTTCGTCGACGATGCTGAACGCTTCGAGAAGCGGGGTCTTCTTGTCGATGATCGAGAGGATCTTGTCGTTCGGGATGGTGATGAGGGTATCCACCTTCTCTTTGAGACGTTCGTAACCGTCGAGAGCCTGGTAATTGCGGCGCTGTCCTTCGAAACCGAACGGCTTGGTAACCACGCCCACGACGAGCGCTCCGAGACCCTTGGCGATTTCGGCGATTACCGGAGCGGCTCCGGTACCGGTTCCGCCGCCAAGTCCGCAAGTTACGAACACCATGTCGGCTCCGGCGAGAGCCTGCTTGATTTCTTCCGAAGATTCTTCGGCGGCCTTCTGTCCGATTTGGGGATTGGCACCGGCCCCGAGACCGCGGGTGGTGGCGCGGCCGATATTGATACGGGTAGTCGCCTTCGAGGAGAAGAGCGCCTGGGCGTCGGTATTGACGGCGAGGAATTCCACGCCTTCGAGACCGGACGCTATCATGCGGTTTACCGCGTTGACGCCGCCACCCCCCACTCCGACGACCTTGATGTTCGCGACCGGGGAGATGTAGTCGGTGACGTAG
>JAUPLX010000035.1 GCA_030836665.1 Patescibacteria group bacterium | reverse complement strand
CAGGGCGACGTCCGCCAGACGAACGTTCGGACGTCCAACATCTTCACGCTCGACGATACCGAAGAAATCCGGAAGATTCCGGGGGTTTCGGCGGTATCTCCGGTCGCGAATTCGTCCAAGCAGGTCATCGTCGGCAACGCCAACGCCAATACGACCGTATACGGCGTCGGGGCGGACTATTCCGAAATCAAGAACATCAAGGCCCAATACGGGCTTTTCATCGGTGCCGACGACGTGGACGACCGTTCCAAGGTCGCGGTTCTCGGACCGACGACCGCAACGAATTTCTTCGGCACGAAAAACCCCCTCGGACAGGATGTCAAAGTCGGCAACGTGTATTTGCGGGTTATCGGAATCGCCGAATCCAAAGGATCCGGAAGCGGACCGGTTTCGAGTACCGACGACGCGATCTACGTCCCGATAACCACCATGCAGGACCGGTTCCTCGGAAACAAATACGTCTCGCAATTCGTCATCATGGCGGATTCGTCGGAAGCGATGGACGCGACCAAGCAGTCGGTTACGGACCATTTTCTCATGAAGTTCAAAATTCCCGATCCCGCCCAAGCGAATTTTCAGGTATCGAGTTCCGCCGACATGCTCGCGACGATATCGAGCGTAACCGGAACGCTCAAGATATTCCTCGCCGGCATCGCGGCCATATCGCTCGTCGTCGGCGGTATCGGAATCATGAACATCATGCTCGTATCCGTATCCGAACGTACCCGTGAAATCGGCATCCGCCGCTCCATCGGCGCGCTCAACCGCGACATCGTCGTACAATTCCTTACCGAAGCCGTCGTGCTGACGTTCCTCGGCGGAACCATCGGCGTGGCGTTCAGTTTCGCTCTCGTCGCCCTCGCTTCGCTCTTTTCCCTCCCGGCTTTCATTACCATGTCGTCGGTACTCCTGTCGTTTGGCTGCTCCGTCGCTATCGGCATCGTGTTCGGGCTTTTGCCCGCGTACAAAGCCGCCCGACTCAAGCCGATAGACGCGCTCCGTTCCGAATAGATCCGTTCCTCATTTCCTTTCCATGAAAAAACAGACCCTCGCGATTCTCGCATCCGTCATCGTTCTCGCTGGCGCCGGATACTCCTATTCCAAATCCAAAACCGCGTCCACGGCTTCCGTCCGGGTTACCGAAAAAGATACCGTGGCGGCCTTTTCCGGAACGGTAAGGTCGACCATACAGGGCGTCGGAACGGCGACGGCTTCGTCGACGCAGTCGCTCCAATTCAATTCCAACGGAAAGATCGTGGCGTGGAACGTATCCGCCGGGGACCGGGTGAAAAAGGGACAGATTCTCGCCGAAGTCGATTCGCGAGACGTCGATAACGACATCCGTAACCAGACCCTTTCCTTAAAAAACGCCCAGCTTTCCTACGACAAGCTTTTTACGAGCGTGAAGGATTACCAGATCGCCCAAATGGAAGCGAACATCGCTTCTTCCGAACGCACCGTCGCTTCGGCTCCGAAGGAAATCGAAAACCTCGAAATGGAACGCGACGCGAAATTGAACGACCAGAGGTCCGCCATCGCGGCGACCGAGCGTTCCGTCGCCATCGCCAAAGAAAAACTCGCCACCCTCGAAAGCGACATTTCGTATACGGTGGCTTCTTCGGAGAATACCGTGAACAAATCCGGAACCGACCTCGCGTACATCCTCTCGACCGCCTCGGTCAATGCCGGAAACCAACTCTCCGATTCCCGGGCGTTCGTACAGGATTTGGAGACCTCCGCGCTCAATTACGCGAACGATAACGCGGTTCCATCCGAGTTCGCCGCGAAAGACGGTGCCAAGGGCATCCGCGCGACCAACGCTTTCGTAGCGTTCCGCGGACTCCTTCCCGCGTACGCGTCGGACCTGTCTTCCGCTGATTTTACGAGTACGGGGGGCGTGCTCGCGTTCCTTGCCAAGAGGGAATCGCTCGCCAATTCCGGACTTGCCGCCGCCGATGCCCTCAGTCAGGCGCTCGACGCGAGCTTGGCCGCCGGAACCATGTCGCAATCGGTCATCGATTCGCTTTTGAGCACCGTTTCTTCCGCCCGTTCGAAATTCGCTTCCGCCATCGGCGACGTCGCTTCAGTCCGCAAGCAGATCGCCTCCATCGACGATCCGAGCCTCGTCCGCCAAAGCGCCGACAATTCCGTCGCCAACAAGAGGTCTTCGATGCTCGATCAGAAATCGTCGCTCGCGTCGCTCGAAGCGACGCTCGCTTCCCAAAAATTCGCGCTCACGAAACTCGAAAGCGACTACGCGATCAAGATCCAGCAGAAAGTCGACTCCGTCGCGAATACCGAAGCGAGTCTGCGTACCAGTCGGCTGAACCTCGCCGACCTGAAAGACGGACCGACCGACGAAGAAATAGCTTCCGCGAAAAACCAGATCGAACAGGCGGCGGTATCGCTTGCCAAGGTGAAAAAAAAGAAGGAGGACTATCAAATCATCGCGAGTTTCGACGGTATCGTCACGGCAAGCAACGGCAAAGTGGGCGAAATCTCCACGAACTCCAATTCCTCGAGCACCGCTTCCGCCACCAGCGTCACCGTCGAAATTCCGGGGCTCTACGAAATCAGCGTATTGGTCGATCAGCTCGACGTCGTGAAGATCAAGGCCGGACAAGCCTCGACCATCAAATTCGATTCGTATTCCGAACGGTCTTTCACGGGAACGGTCTCCGAGGTCGACCCGACTCCGGTGACCAGCCAGGGCGTCGTTTCCTATAAGGCGAAGATCCTCTTCCAATCGGATGAACTGCGTCTGTACAACAGCATGACGGCGACCGTAACCATCGTTACCGAAGAACGTTCCGGCGTTGTCCTCGTTCCGACGTCCGCCATATCCCAGACCGATGGGAAAAAGACCGTCCGGGTTTGGACGAACGGAAGATCGAAAACCGTCGAAGTGAAAGCGGGACTTACCGAAGGTGCCAATACCGAGATTCTTTCCGGCGTAAACGTGGGGGACAAGGTCGTCACGACCGCTTTCGCGATTACGACGAAGACGGGCTCTTCCGGATTTTCCCTTTTCGGCGCCGGACGAAGGTCGTCGGGAGCGTCATCGGGTTCGTCTTCGTCTTCCCCGCCTTCCTCCAGTTCCGCCCGCCCGTCCGGCAGTGACTCGGGACCTCCGCCCGGAATGTAGTCCGCCCGCAACGCTAACCGCCCGAGCATGCTCGAACTTCGAAACATTACCAAAACCTACCGAATGGGATTCGAAGACCTCCAGGTCCTCAAGAAAGTCTCCATGCGCGTGAAAGACGGCGAATTCGTCGCCATCATGGGCCCTTCCGGTTCCGGAAAATCCACGCTGATGAACATTATCGGGATTCTCGACGCCCCTTCCGGCGGCGAATACGAACTCGACGGCGTCCCGGTGGAAAAACTTTCGGGCGACGAACAGTCCGAATTTCGGGGAAAGAAGGTCGGATTCATTTTTCAAGGGTACAACCTCATTCCGCGGCTGACCGCTTTAGAGCAGGTCATGCTTCCGCTCGCGTACCAGGGAATCGGCAAATCCGAGCGCAAGGCGCGGGCCCTCGCGGCCCTCGAACGCGTCGGGCTTACTGACAAGATCGATAACAAACCGAACGAAATGTCCGGCGGACAGATGCAGCGCGTCGCCATAGCGCGGGCCATCGTGGGGAAACCGTCCATCATACTCGCCGACGAGCCGACCGGCGCGCTCGATACGAAGACCGGAACCGAAATCCTCGACATCCTCAAAAGCCTCCACAAGGAAGGGAAGACCGTCATCCTCATTACCCACGATCCCCATATCGGGGCCATGGCCGAAAGGATCGTCCATATGAAGGACGGGATGATCGAAAGGCGCTAGGGATTTTCGAGACGGAACGCTTCTTCGAATCTCCGGAGTCTCCTGAAAAATTTCCGCCTCTTTTCCGATTCGAGAATGAGATTCGGCTGAAGGGGGTATGCTTGCCATCCGAGCCTCTTGAAATCCACGATTAAGGGAACGCTTTCCGTTTCGGAGAGCCTTTTTACGAGCACGTTGTTTCCTTTGTAGAAGATGTCGAAAAAATACAGCCGTTCGCGATCGAGCACTTCCGTGATGAAATCCACAGCCTCCCAAAAGCCCGAATCTCCGATGGGTCCGGTTTCGAAGAGCGTTTTCGAAGGAGTGCCGTCGAAGTCGATGGCCCTTGCCATGATGAGACATTCTTTCTCGAGGCGTACCGAATCGGGAACGAAACCCCGGAGTTCGTCCGGAAACGATTCCATCATGCGGTATTCGGTTTCGTTGGGGTTCGGTAAAAGAATGGAACGGACGAGTCTCTTGAAAGACCTTTCGATCGATTTGACCCTCTTTATGCAAAGATCCGTTCCGTCTATCGCGAAACATTCCCGATGCCGTCATTCGCCGATTTTCTCCGATAGCCGCATTCTGCCGTGTTTATGAAACCCATTCCTCGAATATTACGCCAATAAGGCGCTCTTGTAAAAAAATCCCCGTCTTGGGGGACGGGGATTTTTTATCGGCGGATTTACTGGAGGATTTCGTTAATCGCGTCTTCGGTAGCGTCGTTTCCTTCGAGCGCGTCGACCTTCTGATTCAGGAGATCCTTGAGTTCGGTGAGGACGGCTTTGGATTTTTTCGACTTCACCTTCGCCTCCAACGCTTCGACTTTTCCGATTACGGCGTTCAACCAGGCGAGTTTCTCAGTATCGGTGGAGAGGGCCGTAAGTTTCGCGTCGATGGAGGTGCCGATCTTCGCGGGAAGGAGTTGGACCTTCTTTACCGCAGTGACCGCGGCCTTCATTCCCTGTTCCATTCCCGGATTCTTGCCTTGGCGCATTCCCTGTTCCATTCCCTTTCCCTTATCCTGGCGCCCCACTCCCTGTTGGTTCTTGTTCATCATCATGGGAGCCGGTCCCGCCTTGAAGGCGGCCTTGAATTCCTCTTGCTTGTCGGAGAGTACGTACGGGAGGAGAGCGGCGAGATAGTCGGTGAAGAGCGATTCCATCTTGGCCTTGAATTCCTCGGCGGTAATGTCGCCTTCCTTCATCGATTCCGAGAGGGATTTTACCGCTTCTTGGTGCTCGTCGCGGAGCGATTTGAGCGTTTCGCGTTCCGCGTCGGTGATGTCGGTGCGGAAAAATTTCACCAATTGCGCCGTATTGCCCATCGGATTCTGACGTCCGTCCATCGTTCCGTACGGAGCCTTCACTCCGCTACCGAAACGGCCCTGTCCTTGATTCATCCACTGGCCTCGTCCTTGTTCGTTTCCTTCTTGGGGTTGCGAATCGTTATCGGAATCGCTTCCCATCGTCTGTTCGGTGTCCGCGAATGCCGAAGAAGTCACGCCGATACCGGCGATTACGAGAGCGGAAATAACGGCTTTTTTCATATTTCGATAAAAGAAAGAATAGAGATAAAGCCTTCCCGGGAGGGAGACGCGTCGAGAATGGTATACTTACTTGAAACGAATTTAAAGCGAATCGTTTTTTTATCGGTTTTTTCCGTTCTTCCCTCCGCGATTCCCGTTTTTTCCTCCGAACTGGGGCATCGTGGTTCGAAGGGTATCGAAAGCCTTCTGTCCGAGATCGCGCATTTTGGCGATTTCGTCTTCCGTCGGGAGCGTTACGCCCTTCGAGCGGAGATAGTCGCGTTCGGATTTCGCGGCGGCTTCGTGGACGGCCTTCACCTGCGCCATCGTCGCGTCGCGCATCTTCTTCAGTTCGGCCTTATCGGCGTCCGAAAGCTTCGACTCGGCATCCCGGGCGGCCTTCATTTTCGCTTCGAAAGCATCGATCGCTTCGACGGAGGGGAGCGTTACGCCGCTTGCGGCGAGAGCTTCGCGAACCTTTTCGTGAGAGAGGATCTTCGCGCCGCCGCCCATGCCGCGCATTCCTTCGCCGCGCATGGGGCCCATGCCGGCACCTTCCCGATTCTTCATCATGCCGCGCATCCCTTCGCCGTACATCCCGTGTCCACGCGTTTCGGTACCGCTTCCGGAGCCGAACATGCGGAACTGTCCGATTCCGATTCCCGTACCGTTTCCGGTAAAGGCGTCGCGGGCGGCGAATCCCATCGCCGGTACGGTAATGGCGACCATGGCCGCGCCGATGAGCATCTTCTGGTGTTTTGCGTTCATATGGGTGAAAAGAATGAATGGATAAACGCGTTTGACCGCCTCATTGTCGAGGAAGCACGGGCATTGTGCCCCTTGAAGTTTAAGCGCGTTTGAAATCGGAGGAGTTTCTTAAAAAATGGCTTGGAATAGGGGAACGCGCGGGTATTCTGTTGCGTAAGGACCCATACAACCCTTGAAGACCTATGAGAATTCTCGTCGTCGACGACCATCCGAAACTCCGCGCGAACGTGCGGTCTTTCCTCCGCCTCGCCGGAATGGAATCCGACGAAGCCGTTACCGGAAAAGACGCTCTCGCCCTCGTACGCGCACGCCCGTATTCCGCCATCGTGCTCGACCTGAACATGCCGATCATGGACGGAAGGTCCTTCCTCAAGGAAATACGCGCCTTCTGAGACCAAACGCCGGTATTGGCGCTGACTTCGGATTCGCTCCTCGTCGACAAAGTCGAAACGCTCGACGCCGGGGCGGACGATTACCTGACGAAGCCTTTCGAACCCGAAGAGCTCGTCGCCCGAGTTCGTGCGATAGCCCGCCGTCGGGAAAAGACGATCGAACAGAAAACGGAAATCG
>JAUPLX010000034.1 GCA_030836665.1 Patescibacteria group bacterium | reverse complement strand
AAGAACTTTCTGAAGAAAACGCTCATAAAAGATCTGAAGGACGCGATGAAGAAGATGTCCGACGCGTCGAAATAGGGCGCTTTCGGAAAACCGGATTTCAAAAATCCGGAAACGGCCCCGGGAACGGGGCCGTTTCCTTGCCTTTCGGAAGGCTTTTATTACAATCCGGAGGTTTTTCCGATTCCCATAAAAAGATCATGCACATCCACTCTTCCGAAATCCGCTCGAAATACCTCGAATTTTTCAAAACCAAATCCCACGCGATCATCCCGTCGGCTCCGCTCGTACCGGAAAACGACCCTTCGGTCCTCTTCAATACCGCGGGCATGCAGCCGCTCGTCCCCTACCTTCTCGGACAACCGCACCCGATGGGCAAGCGCATCGCCGACGTTCAAAAATGCGTCCGTACGGGCGACATCGACGACGTGGGCGACGATACCCACCTGACGTTTTTCGAGATGCTCGGAAACTGGTCTTTGGGCGACTATTTCAAAAAGGAATCCATCGCCTGGTCATGGGAATTCCTCACCGATTCGAAATGGCTCGGACTCGATCCGAAGATGATTTCCGTAACGGTATTCGAAGGCGACGAAAACGCCCCGCGCGACGAGGAATCGGCGGATATTTGGAAATCGCTCGGCATAAACGCGGACCGCATCGCCTATCTTCCCGCCGAAGACAACTGGTGGGCGGCGGGACCGACCGGCCCCTGCGGACCGGATACCGAAATCTTCTACTGGGTCGGGGAAGGCGAACCCCAAGGAAACAAAGGGACGCACAGCAAGGCGTGGATGGAAATCTGGAACAACGTCTTCATGCAGTACAACCGCGTAGACGCCAATACGCTCGACAAACTCCCCGCCCCCTGCGTCGATACCGGCATGGGGCTCGAACGAGTGACCGTCACGCTTAACGGGATGAAATCGGTCTACGAAACCGACGCTTTCGCCGACGTCCTCACTGCGATTAAAGACCTCGTGGGCGCCGAAAATTACGTCGAATCTTCCGCCCGCATCGTAGCCGACCACCTCCGCTCGGCAACCCATATGATTTCCGACGGCGTCGTTCCGAAGAACGTCGACCAGGGGTATATCCTCCGCCGCCTCATCCGCCGCGCCATCCGCGAAGCGTACAAGATGGGATATGAAAAGCCGATCGTCGCCGACGTCGCGAAGCTCTTCATCGCCAAGTTCGAAAACGTCTACGCCTCCGTAAAAACCGGTGCGGACAGGATTCTTTCGGAACTCGGAAAAGAAGAGGAGAAGTTCGGAAAATCCCTCAAGGACGGAATGCGCGAGTTCGACAAGCTCGTAAAGGGATTCGAAATCGCCTTCGAACGAACCGGACAGAAAATCACCCAAATCGCCGGCAACAAGGCGTTCACGCTCTTCGATACCTACGGATTCCCGGTAGAAATGACCGTCGAACTCGCGAAGGAACGGGGACTCACCGTGGACGTCGAAGGATTCGAAGCCGCTTTCGCCAAGCACCAGGAACTCTCCCGTACCGCTGCGGAAGGCAAGTTCAAGGG
Source organism: Patescibacteria group bacterium (assembly GCA_030836665.1). Classification (GTDB taxonomy): domain Bacteria; phylum Patescibacteriota; class Gracilibacteria; order BD1-5; family UBA2023; genus JANJWP01. Next base: position 2,381 of record JAUPLX010000034.1, on the reverse strand, counting down.
AGGTCTCGGAGACCAATCGGGCGAAACCGTCGCGCTCCACTCGGCCTGCCATCTCATGCTCTCGGGACTCCGCAAGGTTCTCGGGGCGCACGTCGCGCAAGCGGGTTCGAACATTACCGCCGAACGTCTCCGTTTCGACTTCACCCACGGTGAAAAAATGACGCCGGAACAGATTTCGGCCGTTGAAGCCTACGTCAACGAAGCCATCGCGTCCGGACTCCGCGTCACCGTTTCCGAGGAGGCTAAGGAGACTGCCAAGGGCCGCGGCGTCATCGGTTCGTTTTGGGAAAAATATCCCGACGTCGTCAAGGTCTATAAGATGTCGGGCGGAAACGGAACCGTCTACTCCGAAGAACTCTGCGGCGGCCCCCACGTCGAAACTTCGGCGGAAATGGGAAAATTCAAGATCGTAAAGGAGGAAGCGTCTTCTTCGGGCGTGCGCCGGATTAAGGCGGTACTGGAAAAATAACCGGAGCGAAAAAAGAGAGTCCGTCGGACTCTCTTTTTTCATTACACCTTGAAGCTTACCGAGGTTTCCTTTTCTGAGGTTTCCTTCATTTTTCGAGCGCGGTTCACGAGGCCGAAACTGAGGATTCCCACGAGCGAATAGAGTTCGTAGAGTACCGGGATGCGGTAAAACGGACGGACTTCGACGTTTCCGAGAACGAGGGCGATGGCCGGAAGGAGGAAAATTTGGTAGGGATTGCCGAATCCGTACCAAAACGCGAGTCCGGCATACACGGCCGTAATCGCGATTCCCTGTCCGGCGGCGATCGCGTAGCGGTACGGGGATGCCGAGAGGAGGCGCGGAAGGAAAAGCAGGTTGACTCCGGGAAGGGCGGCGAGTTTCGGAGAAATCGGAAAAGAAGATTCGGCGAACGAGCGGTCCATGGCTTCTTCGGTAGCGCGGTCACGGGCGCTGATTTTTTCGAAAGCCTTGGCAAAGGAGAGTTCCTGGGTTTTTCCGAAGGTCGCTTTGAGCGTTTCGATAAAGAACGTCGGAACCGTTCGAACGAGCGTCCAAAGGCGTTCGAGCGAAGGAATCGCGGAAACTGCGGGTTCGAAGGGAATTTTTCCGGTACTGAAGAGCGTTACCCCGACCGTCACGAAGAAGATCGCGTACGCGAGGGTGGCCACCATGAGCACCGCGTCCCCTCCGCTCATCCATAAAAGGGCGTACGCCGTAAAGAAGAGCGAGCCGGCACGGCATCCGAGAACGTTGGCGCTCGTTTTTTTACGCGCCGCGACGACGATGCCGAAAAGCGGAACGAAGCTCATGAGGGCGAGCGTGCGTTCGGTTTCAGAAAGCGATCCTACGAGCCCGACTTCCGAAGACCATCCGGAGAAACCCGAGAATTCGAACGTTCCGGCGGGCAATTTTCCGGCATTGGCACGAAGGGTTCCCCGCAGGAGCGTGGCGAACATGAGCGCCAAAATGGCTGCCGAAGCGAGCCGCGAAGCCGTTACCGGGAAAAACGGCAACGAGAAAGACAAGTATCCGGAGAGGTACTTCACGTAGACGAAAAACGCCGCGAGGTAGAACGCCACGGCCTTGGTTCCGGCTTTGGCATGGGCCCGGACGAACGGATCCGCGAAATGGGGGTTCCGGCTCGCGAGAAGAAAAATGGGGCCGAGGAAGAAATACGCGATGGCGGCGTTCGTACGGGTTTGTCGGGAAAGTTCCATGGGAATGGGCGGTATGTTTTGTCCATGCTAGCATATTCGGGGCGAAGAAACAATAAAACGGATGTGGTCCGTTCACGGGGACGTCTCATAAATTGACGGTTTCCGAGTATGAACTACGATGCAGGCGTTATCACAAAACCTTGATACCCATGACCACTAGTCTACCCGACGCTCCAGAAGAATACGCAAACATCTACGAAGCGATTGGATACTTCGTGTTCGATTTTCAAGTCCTCCTTTCGACCATCTGCTTTCAGATTCTCAGACTCGCGAAACATTCGAAAAAATGCGAAAAAATACTAATGCAAGAGTTCGATAAGCGAAGGAACCACTCGAATCCCCTGAACTACAGCGACTCGTTAGCGATTAACGACGTCAACGGCGAAATGCCTGCCGCAATCATGGTGCAACTCTGAGAGGCAGGTAAGATCATTAATGTGTTTTATTCGCTATTGAAAGCGTTGCGACTCATCCGGAGCGATAAATTCCTTGCCATATTTTCCGAAAAACTCTTAAACCTGAATTCCATTCGTAACGATTTGATGCATGGAACTTTGCTACCAGACGAATCAGATCCGAAGAAGTGATGAGTTTATCGCCCATCTTTTAATAAGAAAACAGGTGCCGTTGTACAAAAAGACGTAAATCACGAAATCGAGCAACTTACCAAATCCTTAAGGAGAATGCAGGTTTTG
>JAUPLX010000033.1 GCA_030836665.1 Patescibacteria group bacterium | reverse complement strand
TCGGCGATGAGGACGTTGCCGGTTCGGAGAACGAACTCGCGGGCCCGTTTTCCGACGGTGACGAATTCGAATTTGGTTTCCGGGTTCCGGCGGATGAGCGCGAGGGTTTCCTTGAACGCGCCGATATTGTACGCGCCGCAAAGCCCTTTATTGGAACTGACGAGGATGACGAGCGATTTTCCTACCGGTTCTTTCGAAGAGGTCTCGAAAAACCCCTCTCCGGCAAGCGTCCGAAGGACTTTGAGCGCCCCGAAAGCGAAAGGTCGGGCAGCGTGTACGCTTTCTTGGGCCTTCTTCATCTTGACCGTGGAGATGAGTTCCATCGCCTTGGTGATCTTTCCGGTATTTTTTACCGATTTGATGCGGGATTTGATCTCTTTTCCGGAGGGCATGCCCTTTGGGGGTGAGGATTAGTTTCTTTCGAACAGGTTCTTTGCGATGATGGCCGATACTGACGACGATATGCGTTTCGTGGCAATGTCCGATGATCGGACGGGTTTGCCTTTCGATTTTATCCGTATCGTGGCGGATATGTCGTCGCCGAGCCGGATAGCCGCTTCTTCGAATCGGACGTAAACGTTTTCAGGATTCCGTTTCGCCGCTTCTTCCAAGAAGCCGTTCCGACGAAATGCCAAGACGTCGTACGAGTCGCGTTTTCGTCGGAGTGACGAGTTTCGCGGATTTTCCCGGACTGCGGCGTTCGCTGAGATTCTCGCGGCTTCAAGGGATGATTCGCTCACGAGTTCGGAAAGCAGGATTTCCGGCATGGACGCTACGGTTTGGGAGAGAAATCGGGCAAAATCCCGTTTTCTTGCCAAAGCCTCGCCAGTCGAGACTTTGTACGCTTCGTATGAATCGAGAAATTCTTGAAAGAAGGTTTCCGGGAATTTCTTCCCTGCGTCCGTCGTTTCGGCTTCCATTCTCGAAGCGAGGATTCTCACGAACCGAACAGTCGGCCATCCGAGCCGTATGAGGCGGTCTTCAAAATTCGCCGTCCAGGTCCCGTATTCCTCGAAATCGAACGGAAGGAGGTCGATTTCGCTCGCGGAAACTCCCGGAAGACGGTTTCCGGGAGTTTCATTTGAATATCCGGACGCTTCGTTCCTCATCTTTATTGCGGTTAGTTAAAACGTCTTGAGTACCTTTTCGATGATCTTCTTCAATCCGGCCTTGGAATCGTCGGAAAGATCCTTGCTCGACTTGATGGCTTCGAGCGTGGAGGTTTCCTGGTCGAGGGCGAGGTAGAGGGCCTTTTCGAATTCGCGGATCTTCGAAACGTCGAGTCCGTCGAGCATTCCTTGGGAACCGGCGAAGATGAGGGCGACCTGCTTGTCGAAAGAAGCGGGGGAGTAGACGTCCTGCTTGAGGATTTCCACCATGCGTTTTCCGCGTTCGAGCTGTTTGCGAGTGTCGGCGTCGAGGTCGGAGGCGAACTGGGAGAACGCTTCGAGTTCGCGGAACTGGGCCAAGTCGAGCTTGAGGGTTCCGGCGACGCGCTTCATCGCTTTCGTCTGTGCCGATCCGCCTACGCGGGATACGGAGAGTCCGACGTTGATAGCCGGCTTGACGCCCGAGTTGAAGAGGCTCGATTCCAAAAAGATCTGACCGTCGGTAATGGAGATGACGTTGGTCGGAACGTACGCGGAAACGTCGCCTGCCTGGGTTTCGATGACCGGGAGCGCGGTAAGGGAACCGGCACCGAGATCGTCGTTAAGTTTCGCTGAGCGTTCGAGGAGGCGGGAGTGGAGGTAGAAGACGTCGCCCGGATAGGCTTCGCGGCCCGGCGGACGGCGGAGAAGGAGTGACATTTCGCGGTACGCGTTCGCGTGTTTGGAGAGGTCGTCGTAAATGACGAGGGCGTGTTCGCCGTTCATCATGAAGTATTCCCCGATGCAGCATCCGGTATACGGAGCGAGCCATTGCATGGAAGCGGGGGCGGAAGCTCCGGCGACGACGACGGTGGTGTAATCCATCGCGCCGGCTTTTTTGAGTTCTTCGACGATGGCTACGACCTTGGAGTCTTTTTGTCCGATGGCGACGTAGATGCACTTCATATTCTGACCCTTCTGGTTGAGGATCGTGTCGATGGCGATCTGGGTCTTGCCGGTCTGGCGGTCTCCGATGATGAGTTCGCGCTGTCCGCGGCCAATCGGTACGAGGGAGTCGATCGCCTTGATGCCCGTAGCCATCGGTTCGTGGACCGACTTGCGGCTCATGACGCCCGAAGCCACGCGCTCGGTCGGATAGAATTCGGCAGCCTTGATCGGGCCAAGGCCGTCGATTGGGTTTCCGAGGGCGTCGACGACGCGTCCGAGAAGGCCCGGGCCTACCGGGACTTCGAGGATGTGGCCGGTCGACTTGGCGACGTCGCCTTCCTTGATGGAACCGAATCCGGAGAGGATGACGATACCGACGGAATGTTCTTCGAGGTTGAGGGCGACGCCCTTGGCTCCCGAAGCGAATTCGACGACTTCGTTGTACGCGACGTCGCGGAGGCCGACGACCTTGGCGATACCGTCGCCGAGATAGACGACTTCGCCCGAGCTCTTTCGTTCGGGGGAGAGGTCCGCGGAATCGATTTTCGACTCGATATCGGCGATGATTCGGTCGAGAACGTTAGTAGACATGTAGGGAGAGTATTAAGAGAGAGTGCGCTCGATGCGGGAGTAGGAGAGATCGACCATTTCGTCTCCGAAAAAGGCGCGGATTCCTCATTTCAATTCGGGATTTTCCTTCCATTCGGTGCGGAATCCGTCGGAGAAGCCTTTTCCGAACGCGTCGGACATGGATTTCTTCGCGCCGTCCAACCCGATGGCGGGGAAATACTCCACCCGGAGGGTCTTTTCTCCGGTACGGATGGCTTCGAAAATGCGTTTTCCGCGTTTTCCGAGGCGCTTGCTCAAGATCCGGTAGAGCTTGAGGGATTTGAGAACCGACGCGAGCTCTTCTTTGCCGATTCCGGCGATGTCGATGTTTTCGGACATGGGCGGATGGGTTTAGAGATCCTTCGCGAGGGACTTCACGAGGTCGGCGTTCGCTTCGGATTTTCCGAACACCTTTTCGTTAATCTTCAGCGCTACCGAAACGACCTTGGCCCGCAGGGATTCTTCGAGGGCGCGGCGTTCGTTTCCGATGTCGGCAAGGCCCTTGGCACGAACGGCCTCGGCTTCCTTGTTGGCTTCGAAAACGATGAGCGACGCCTCTTGCTTGGCGAGGGTTTTCGATTCTTCGCGGATGTTTTTTCCTTCCCGTTTCGCCTCTTCGACGATGCCGGCCGCTTTTTTACGAGCGGATTCTTCCGCTTCGCGGACCACCTCGTGGGAGCGTTCGATTTCGTCGCGTTTCGCCTGTTCCTCGTCGAGGTAGGCGAGATACGGCGAAAAAACGAAGCGCTTGAGGACGTACGCGACGACGGCGAGATTTACGGCCTGGATCGCGAGCGATCCGAAATCTAAGAGACCTTCCATGGAAGAAGCGGGAAAAAACTAATGGGAAACGTACGGTTGACTACTTGATGATGAAAAGGGCCGCGAAAGCGAGGAGACCCGGAACTTCACAAAGCGCGATGGCGGTAAGCATCTTCGCGTTGATGTCTCCGGAAGCGGACGGGTTGCGTCCGATTGCCTGGAGGGCACCCATACCGATGAGTCCGATACCGATACCGGATCCGATAACGCCGATAAGAGCGAGGGGGAGGAAGGTCAAATTCGTCATAGTGAAAAAGAAAAAGATAGAAAAGAAAACCCCGGAAGAAAACCAGGGACCGAGCATCCTTCGACGAGGATAATCGGTCTCCGGCTTCCCTTAGTGGGAAACCTCTTCGACGGCTTCCCGCAAATAGAGGCCGGAAAGCGTAGCGAAGATATAGGCTTGGAGGAACGCGACGAGGAGTTCGAAGAACCAGAACGGCATCGAGATGATGCGGAAGATTCCCGTACCGAACGAAGGGATGAGCGATCCGACGTAGACGGCGACCGAGATGAGGGTCGCTCCGACGAAGATGTTGAGGAAGAGGCGCATGGAGAGCGACCCGACGCGGACGAATTCCCCGACGAAGTGGAGCCAGCCGACGAATACGGCGATGATCCTTTCGGCGACGGTATCCCCGTGGTAGTTGGCGAGATAGTGTCCGAAATGCGTTTTCACGCCCTTGCGGTAAATACCAGTAGCCTGCGCGACGACGACGGCGGTGAGACCCATGACCAACGTGGTGTTGAGGTCGGAATTGACGGGACGCACGTATTCGGCCGCCTTCGGGGAAACGAGGATGGCCCAGTCGAGAAGGAGTCCGACGATATTGGCAGTGAAGATGAACACGAAGAACGTCCCGAGCAGCCAGAAATATCCGCGGGCATCCTTTTTATTGCCGATAGTTCCGGTAATGAAGGCGTCGAGCCTTCGGATGACGTCGAGCCCGAAGGTTTTCATGCGGGAGGATTCCCTTTTCAGCGCGCGGTTCAAAACGAATACGAGGGAAAACAGTACGAACATGACGATCCACGTCGAAACTACCGTAGTCGTAATCGGGTAGGGGAGGCCGGGGATGGCGGATCCCATGGTTGCCGGAATATGCGGACCCTGATGTTCGGCGGTAGCGTGGGTTTCGACGTGTTCGGTACTCATTGGAGAAAGAAAAACGTATCCGGTTCGGATTTTGGAAAAACGAAAAAACTCCGTCGTTCCGGAAAGCGGCAGAAGTATATCGGAGTTGCCTGCCAATGCAAGTTAGAGTAGCGGTAATGGGGACAGCGTTCTATCTGAACCAGATTGCCGTACTTCCCGTCACGCCCGTTCAATTGTGGGTGGAATTTCCACGATGCGTGTATGTATAAGATCCTCATGATACGTCGCATTCGTTCGCTACCGTCCCGATTTTACTAGCGTGTCCATGTCCGCTATGTATGGAACTGATGAAAATTCCATAGTCCCAATTTTGAATGCAGGAACTGTTATCGACGGCACCGTATCCCGTCGGGTAAGAGTCG
>JAUPLX010000032.1 GCA_030836665.1 Patescibacteria group bacterium | reverse complement strand
CGCGACAACGTAATTCGCCCCGCAGTTTTTCGTGATGAGCTTTTTGACGATCTTCCAATACGCGTCCTCTACGGCACGCAAATCGTCGTAGGGATTCTTGTCGGACGGATCGTCCGTTCGCAGGTACAGTCCGTTGCGAATCGGTACGAGAACCCCTTGGGATTTCAATCGGTAGACGAGCTTGTAAGCGTCGCGCTTGCCCCCCTCCCCTCTTGCGAACCCGGGGTCGACGAACTCGGCGATATCTTCCAAATCAAATACCTTCGATTTGGACTTCGACAATTTCTTTACGATTTTGTTAAAGTCCATATTTGTCGAAAGTATCTATTTATAGAGGAGAATCAACTATACGTATAATAGTGAATCTACTATATGAATCAAATAGTTTTTATTTAATATCGCGGTATTCCTTTCCGTTGACGTAATCGATTTCCGAGAGGGGGGATTTCTTTTCGGTATCGGACTCCCCTTCCCCGCCCTCCAATACGTTGACTTTCGTCATGGCATTTTCCACGATGAGCGTAGTGGATTCGCTCGCGACCATCGACACGGCATTAATGGCGGTATGGAAATTCGAATACACGATAGCGACGTTGTCAGCCCTGGCGAAAGTGAGGCCGAACGAAGCCGAGACGATGGCGAAAACCGTGAGGAAACCCGTGAATTGGAAATTCGAATTCAGCGCCATTTCCGGAAAACGCTTTTCCATGAACCGTCGTCCGAGCCGGACCGTAGCGATACCGAAAACGGAGATGAACGTACCGAGCGGAGCGAGGAAAAAGAGTGCGATGAGAGCGCCGTAAAGCCATCCGAACTGAAGCGTCCGGAGTATTAATCCGTACCATCCGGTTTTCGCATGCGCTTCGAGCGCGACGAAAAAACGGGACATGATCTTGTATTCCTTATAGTTCCTCGCCGAATGGATGGTAAGGAGGAATTTTACGAAATAGTAGGGATCGGCCTTTTTGTTGAACATCGCGGAAAGCCGCTCGATGAGGAATGGACGGATGAGTCGCATCAGGAACGAGCTGTCGAGCAATATCGCGAGGGCCTTTACGGTTTCGAGATGGGGAAAATCGGTTGCCGCCTTTTCCGATCCCGTGGTCGCCGCCGTGCGCCGCTTGATTTCGTAGAAGGCTTCCCGTCCGAAGAAAGAAATCCCGAAAAGCACGTCTACCAAGTCGATCGAATTGTCGTAGACGATTCCCTTGCGCAGGACGTTTAAGAAACGCTCGCGATAGATGGGATTTTCCCCCATGGCCTGATCGACCTCGGTGACGTAGGAGAGCTTCGTGGCGACGTCGGATTTCGATACTGAACGCGCCCGGTCGATGAGAACGCGGTATTCATTGCTTTTCGTGAGGGCGAGATTGTATTTCGGAGCCTTCAGGAATTTCGAACGGAGGTACGAGAAGCAATCGAGGATGTCTTCGTTGGAGAGGAGGTTTACGAGTTCGCGGCGGACGAACGGCGTATGGACGAACGATTTCGACCAGTATTCCCGATATCCTCCGACTTCTCCATGGGCGTCCGATCGGAGGCTCGCGAAAAACACGTCCCGGGTAACGATTCTTCCCGAGCGCCCGGTACGTTCGTTATGCGAAGAGAATTCCGGATGTTTGGAAAATTCGAAATCGGCAAAGCGACTGAGGAATTCGTGAACCACGGGCATTCCCACCATTTCCCTTTCGCGCTCGTCGAGTTTGGCCGCTTGTGAGAGGAACTTCGCTTTTTCCTCCGCCGTTTCCAATGCGAGGTATTTCTTTCCGGTTTCCGAATCCGCCGCGAACGCCTTTACGCACTCGAATGCGGTATGGAAGAGCGGATGCTTGTCGAGGACGAAGAAAAAGAGGTCGGGGTCGCGGTAGTAGCTTTCTTCGAAATACCGATCGAGATACGCCTTCTGTTCCTCGAATTTTCCCGAATCGAGGTAGTAGGCGTAGGTGACCTTATAGAACCCCGCCTCTCGGTAGCGGTCGGTAATCTCGCTGAACCGTTTCGCGGTGTTGTCGTAATAGCTCAGTTCTATCGAATTGATGAGCGAATCCCCCAATTCGAGGACGGTCTCGCGAATTTTCGCGATGGAAAAGAGGACCGCTATCGGATTTTTCGAAGTCGCGAGCGATTCGATCTCTTTGAGTATTTCGGGTGCTTGGGTCATAAAGGGGCGTTTTTCGTTTTTTCCATAGTACCATTTCCGGTTTCCGGACGCAAAAAACGGGGGATTTTTCCCCCGTTTCGATGATTTTCTGAAACCCCCATCCCCTCTTTTATCCCGCAATCCTCTTCAAGAGGCGTACCGGCACGATTCCCGCTTCGATCGTGCCTCGGAGGACGTCCCTACGGATGCAGTTCCAGGCTTCGTAGGCAATGGAAACCCCGTTGTCGCTTTCCGAGAGTATTTCCATAGCCACGAATAGCTGGTCGTGTTCGAAGAGCTCGGAGCTTCCCGCTTCGGAAACCGACGATTTGAAAGTGAGGATTCTCGCTTTCGGATTGATTTCACCGGTGTCGGCAAGGATGACTTCGGGCAATCCGCGAGTCTTCGCATAGGCGAACGAGAATATTTGGGCGACGGATTCTTCGATGATTTCCATCGGAACGGTACGGGACGGCGAAAAGTGGACGAACTCTTCGGGAACGTTGAAAAATCCCCCGAGAATTTTCGGCTTCGGAACCTCCGAACCTTCCAAACTCCCCCCGGCCGTCACGAAACGGAAGGGATCGCTTTGGAGTAGGAACCGGTCGACGTTTTCCCGTTCGATGGATTCTATGGAACTCTGAAAGAGGTCCTTCAAGTGATGGGACCTCAGATCAATCGGACGTTCGGCTTCGACATCGGTAAGCCGGGCCGGTTTCAGACTGATGCGAACGAGCGTCTTATCTCCGGATTTGAGCGAATGTCCGTCGGCATCTTGGCAAATTCGGATGTTCGAAGTTTTCGGAGTGATGACGGAAACGAATTCGGTATGCCAGGCGAGACGGTCTTCGGCCACGTCTTGAAGGTGGTAGGGGTCGGCGTCCGTCAATGTCGAAAGGAGGCGTTTGGCGATGACCCCGGGGACGATGGGCATTTCCGGAAAGTGCCCGGAGAGAATGCGATTCTTGGGATTGATGGAAAATCCCCCCTCGCCATCCGGCAGGAATACGTCCGAGAGGGACGAATCGGAAGACAGGGTTTCCGAAACGCCGCTCGATACTTTGACCTTTATTGCAGACGAAGTTTCCGAATTGCCGACGCTTTCGTCGGAGTCGGATCCGGAACGTCCGGAATCGAGCGTTGTCACGGGTTCTTTCGGATTAAATGGATGAGTCGGACGAATGATACCGCATGTTTCCGATATTTTCGACTATTCGTAGGCGGAAAATTTCAAAACGAGCTTTTCGAGCTGTTCTTCGGCAATCCGTTTCTTCTCTTGTTCCAAGCGGATGATTTTTTCCGGAGCGTTCTTGATGAATTCCTGGTTCGTCAATTTCAGATCGAGCGATCGGACATATTCCTTCTTGTTTTGGATTTCGGCCTTGAGGCGGATTTTTTCGGCTTCGTGGTCGACGAAGGAACCCGCATCGAGAAAAATGTCCACGTCGCCGACGACGCCGTACGCCATGTCGCCCGCTTCGACCTTGTCGAGCGTTACGGTGAGTTCGGAGATCTTCGCGAGACCCTTCAGAATCGCTTCGTTGGACGACATGACGGCGGCCGATTTCTTGGGCGCCCGGATGGTCGCCGGGACGTTTTCTCCCGGTTTGATGCCCTTGGACGCGCGGATGTTGCGGATTTCGCGGATGACGTCGTAGAGGAGCGCCATATCCTTTTCGAGCGCCTCGTCGCGTTCGAACGCGCATTCCGGCCATTCGCTCGTGATGAGGATCTTTCCGTCGGTAATGCGGTTGTAGAGTTCTTCGGTAACGAACGGAATATACGGATGGAGAAGTTTCAGGATGGTCAGGAGGCAGTAGCCCATGACGTCGGTTCCGAGAACGGAGGAGTCTTTAGTAATCTTGTATTCCTCGATGGCGAAGTCGGCGAATTCGTCACGCATGAAGCCGATGAGGTCGCCACCGGTTTCCGAGAAATTGAATTTCTCCATGCCGTCGGTGACCTTGTCGGTCACGTAGCGGCAACGCGAAAGAATCCATTTTTCGTGCGGAAGGAGCTTGTCCGCATTCGCGACGATGCGGTCGTGGATGGTTCGGTAGTCGTCCTTCACGTCGCCCACGTTCATCCATACGAAGCGCGCCACGTTCCAGAGCTTATTGAGGAGGAGCGTGTTGTTTTCGACCGTACGCAGTGAAAAATTGAGGTTGTTGCCCGGAGTGTTGCCTACGACGACCGAGAGGCGGAGGGCATCGGTGGAATGGTCTTTGATAACATCGAGCGGATCGATGACGTTCCCCCAGGATTTCGACATCTTGCGGCCGGTCTCGTCGAAGATGAGGCCGTGGAGATAGATGGTTTCGAACGGGGTTTTTCCGGTGTATTCGTAGCCCATGAGGAGCATGCGGATAACCCAGAAGAAGAGGATGTCGTAGCCGGTTTCGAGGACGCTCGCCGGGTAGAATTTCTTAAAGAGTTCGCCCGGATTCTCCGGTGACCAGTCGAGAATGGAGAACGGCCAAAGCGCGGAGGAAAACCACGTATCGAGCACGTCGTCGTCACGCCGGACGTTTTCTTTTCCGAACTTGGCGTAGACTTCTTCCGGATTCATGGAAACGGCGACGAGCTCGCCGGTTTTCACGTCGTAGTACGCCGGAATCTGGTGGCCCCACCAAAGTTGGCGGGAAACGCACCAGTCACGGAGGTTGTTGATCCATTCTTCGAACGTTTTGTTGAAGCGGGGCGGAACGATCTTGAACTCCCCCTTCTTGTGTCCGACGATGACCTTCTTGGCGAGTTCGGAAGACTTTACGAACCATTGGGTCGAAACGACGGTTTCGATGCGGCAGTGTCCGCGCGAACAGTATCCGACGCGCTGTTTGTACGGCTCGATCTTCACGAGGTTGCCCTTGGCTTTGAGGAGTTCGACGACGTTGTCGCGGGCGGTGGTAGCGGCTTCCTGTCCGGCGAAGATGCCGGCTTCTTTGGTCATGACGCCGTTCTTGTCGATGACCTGGTAGTCGAGCTTGAGATTGTGGCGCTTGCCGGCTTCGAAGTCGGTCGGATCGTGCGCGGGGGTGATCTTTACCGCGCCGGTACCGAATTCCATATCGACCATGTCGTCGGCGATGATCGGAATTTCCTTGTTGACGATGGGAAGGATGACGCTGCGGCCGATGAGCTTTTTGAAGCGCTTATCTTTCGGATGTACGGCGACCGCCTGGTCGGCGAGAAGGGTTTCCGGACGGGTCGTCGCGATGGTGAGTTCGTTGTCGGATCCCGAAACGAAGTACGTGACGTAGTACATTTTCGAATCTTCCTCTTTGTAGTCGACTTCGATGTCGGAGATGACCGATCCGAGGGCCGGCGAGTAATTGACCATGTATTCGCCACGGTAGAGCAACCCCTTTCGGTAGAGGTCGACGAATACGTGTTCGACGTTGCGGTTGAGTCCGGCATCGAGCGTGAAGCGCTCTTTGCTCCAATCGCAGGAAGCGCCCATCTTGCGGGCTTGGTTGTTGATGTTCGCGGCATACTCGTCCTTCCACTTCCATACCTCTTCGAGGAATTTCTCGCGTCCGAGGTCTTCTTTTTTCTTACCGGATTTGGCGAGTTTCTGTTCGACCTTGGCCTGCGTGGCAATGCCCGCGTGGTCGGTTCCCGGAACCCAGAGGGTCGAGTCGCCCTTCATGCGGTGGTAACGTACCATGATATCCTCGAGCGTGAGCGTCAAGGCGTGTCCGATGTGGAGGTTTCCCGTTACGTTGGGCGGCGGAATCGGAATGTAGAAAGTTTTTCCGGTACGGCTTTCCTGGGGTTGGTAGTATCCGGCTTCTTCGTCGCGTTTGCCGATGGCGTCTTCAAAGGATTTGGGTTCGTAACGTTTCGGGAATTCCATATGGCGGGTGCGGCAGGAAAATAAGACCCGCCGAATATACGGGTTTTTCGCAACTAGGCAAGGAGAACCCGGGAAAAACGCGAAAATATTCAAAAGGAGAAAAATCCCCCCGTTTCCGGGAGGATGAAGACGCGATTTCTCGCGCCGGGAGGAGGCCTATGCCATCGGGGCGGCGTCGCGGTTGCGAAACGCCGTTTCGCAACCGTCGAGCCTCGCTTGGCAATCTCGGATACGAGCCCGCGACTCTTCGAGCGTTTTTTCGGCTTCGCGAATCGTTTTGGCGAGCGCCATTTTCGAGCGGATGCGACGCATTGCCGAAAACGACCATAACGACCAAACGACCATGAATCCGTAGAGTCCGAACGGTATCAGCCACGGCAATGTCGCGAAGAACGCCTTTATGACGGCTATGTCGAACGTCATTCCCGTCCAGCCTATCGTAAAGACGAGCCACAACGGGAGAATCGCTTCGAAAAAGTCGTCGTAGTAGCGGCCGAGCGAAAAGGCCGTTATCCACATCATCGTAATCGCCGTGAAGACGGCGACGCCCGAATCGTAGTTCCCGCCCATGAAGAGCGGGAACGTTCCGAGAATTGCCGAGAGTGCGGCGACCGCGATGACGATGGCGGAGTTCTTAAGAAACTCGAGGGGTTTGTTTTGCTTCCTGTCCATGTTTTTCTCCTTTCTTTGGAAGAGTGGGACGAATTCTTTTTACGTCGATTTCGAAAAAGTCAATAACTTTCTGGTCTTACCCCCACACTTGCGAGACCGTGATATCGTGGAGCGCGAGCCTTTTCGCGAGGATGGCGAAATCCGAATTCCTCGTATCGTCGAGTTGTTTGCTGGCTTTTCGGAGTTCCCGTGCCAAGAGTTCCCGTTCGGATACGAGTTTTGACAATTCCGTCGTCTCCCCCGTGCTTTGGCAGTGCGCGATTTTTCCCTGGATGGGGGCGAGCGAATCCGCGACGTGGAATTCGAAATCCGCGAATACCTGCTTCGCCCTTTCGAAGTCTTCTCCGATAAGTTGGTAGACGACCATTATTTCCACCCCCGGCTTCTTAGAGAATCCGTGCCGGCTTTCGTATTCTTCGACGTAGGCGATCGACGCGTTGAAGAATACGGCTCCGATGGAGGTCCGTACGAGTACTTCGGACATACGTTCCGCGCATGCGTCGACCAGGTCGTGGACGTTTTGGGAAATCGCGTTCGCCGTATGCCCTTTTTCGATTTCCGTTCCGAAGAGCAAGCTCTTCCTCGCCCGAACGAACCGTCATAAGAGATCGGCATCGCCCCACTCTTCGCGGTACGTTTTCTGAAGTTTCGCGATATCTTCCGCGTGCAGGTATTTTCCGGCGGCGAGTTTCCGTTCGACGATTTCGAGGAACGCTTCGGTTTCCGAAAAAATTCGGGGCAAAGCCCGATCCGCGTATTCCGAGAGCGTGGGATTTAGGGCATCCATGGATTATTTCTTACGGTACCGTACGAATTCGAAAGCTTGGAACGGCGTTCGGGAATACGCTTCGTATTCTTTCTCGAACACCGGGAAAAAAGCGTCGCCCAAGTATTCCCCGTTCACTAAGGAAACCCAAATTTCGTCAGCCAGGCCGCGATTGAGGAATTCCGCGTAGATCTGCGACCCGCCGATGACGTACGCCTCCGCTACCCCGTCTTTCTTGAGTTCGGAGAGGGCGGACTCCGGCGACGCGAAGGTTTCGAATCCCGGTCCGGAAAAATCGGAACGGCTGATGACGACGTTCCGCCGATTCGGGAGGGGACGGAATTTTTCCGGGAGCGATTCGAAGGTTTTCCGTCCCATGAGCACCGTTTTTCCGGTGGTTAGGGATTTGAAATTCGCGAGGTCCTCCGGAAGGTGCCAAGGAAGCGCCCCGGAGTTACCGATGACGCGGTTCTTCGAAGCCATGGCGGCGATGAGGACGGTTTTCATAAAATGGACGGATGTTGTCCGTTCGATAATACTCCCCCTCCCCGCTTGTTCAAGCAATTTTTACCAATTCGAAAATTTTTCAATCGTCCATTGATTCTTTTTCGGATTTCGTTATAAAATACGTATGAACAATTCCCCGCCGAAAGGAGACGAACGCCCATGATCGAAGGAGGAGCTTCCGGTTAAGAAAGAATGGCGACGCAAAAGGCTTCCGGCCATAGCCGACCATTCCAAACCCGCCGAATCCGCCCCCGCCCGCACGAAGCCCATCAGCGAGATACTTCTCGAGGAGGGATATATTACGCCGGACCAATTTTCCCAAATCCTTCAGGAAAACAACGGGGACGACGCGAAGCTTTGCGACGTTCTCGTTCGGCGCGGATGGATTACGGAACAGGCGTACGCCAAAGCGATGAAGGATGTCGGCAGGAGGCTGAAACTCGGGGAAATCCTTTTAAACGAAGGGCTCATCACTCCCGCACAGCTCGAAAGGGCCTTGGCGTGTAAGGAAGGATCGAAAAAAACCTTGGGGGAAATCCTCATCGAACTCGAATTCATCGAAGAGCGTACCATCCTCATGTGCGTGAGCCGGCAGCTCAACATCCAATATCTCGACGTATCCCGGGACGATTTTTCCATACTCGATCCCGAACTGCGCGAAACGCTCGGAAGCGTGCCGAAATCCCTCTGGACCGAATTGAATTGCCTACCGATTTTCCATATCGATTCGACTTCGATTACGTCGGCGAAGAAATCCGCCCCTTCTTCGAGTGACGCGGGAAAACGCGAATATCGCGGAGGGCATCTCTCGGTCGTTATGTCCGATCCGCTCAACAAAGCCGCCCTCGAGAAGATCGAGAAGGCGACTTTCGCCGAAGTGAGCGCCTACGTTTGCAACGCGGCATCGATTCGGAAGGGTATCGAGTACATGTTCGCTCCGAACCGCGCGCCGAAACAGACTCCCGGCGGAATGAACGTTGCGGATATGGGGAAATACGTCCGCTATCTCAATAAGCTCCTATTTCTCGGCGTTCTGCGCTGAGCCTCGGACGTCCACGTCGAACCCTGCGAAATGGACGTGAACGTCCGGATGCGCATTAATGGAAAGCTTCGGAAAATAGACCATTTTCCGAGCGAGGATCTCCGGGGATTCGTCAACGTCGTCAAGCATTCGGGAAGACTCGATATCACCCAACAGCATATCGCCCACGACGGCTCTTTCATGCGCGCTCTCGGCGGACATATCGTCGATATCCGGGTCAGCGTCATTCCGACGATATACGGCGAAAAGGTCGTCCTCCGTTTCCTTTTGCAGGACATGAGCCAAAAAAGCCTGCACGATTCGAACCTCCCTCCCCGTATCGAACGCCAGCTCGTCAACGTCATGCGGAAAAAGAGCGGCGTCATTCTCGTTACGGGGCCGACCGGATCTGGAAAAACTACCATGCTCCACCGTGCCATTCGGCACATCGCGGGCGAAGACATCAATATCCAAACGATCGAAGAACCGGTCGAATACCGCGCTGGGGAATTCGTGAATCAGACGGCCGTCAACGAAGCCCGCGGATTTACCTATCCCATGGCTATCAAATCCGTACTCCGTCAGGATCCGGACGTCATCCTCGTGGGCGAAATCCGCGATAAGGAGACGGCGCAAATCGCCACCGAAGCGGCGCTTACCGGACATTTGGTCCTTTCCACCCTCCATACCGAAGACGCGCTCGGTTCCATCGTCCGCCTCATCCAACTGGGCGTAGCCGAATGGCTTATTTCGTCCACGGTCGTTACGGTCATCAACCAGCGTCTCATTCGGAAGTTCTGCGACTGTGCCGAAGACATGCCGATGTTTCCCGGAAGGGAATATTTCCGCGGAATGGATATCGACGACCACGTTCTCGACGCGCTTGAACGGGATTGGCCGAAATATAAGATCAAGTCCCCCGTGGGTTGTAAGAAATGCGACGGCGAAGGATACCGTTCGCTCCAGGTCATCGTCGAACAGCTGACCCTTACCTCCATGGTACGCGATATGATCCGCGAGGGAAAGCCGTACCGCGAAGTCATCGATTTCATCCGAAGCAAGCACTACATGAACATGATTTTTGAAGAAGGCCTTCGGCAAATCATGCTCGGAAATACCGGATTCGAAGAATTGCGCGATTTGCCTCGTGGCGATTACGTCATGAAGTATCCCGAAGAAATCATCCGTGACGCGACGGAAACGGCGGAAACCCGACGCGTGGATATCGAAACCACGTCGCTTCCGCAGGCGTTCATCGTCCCGAGGGAGGTATACGATCCCGCTCCCGAAAAGAGCGAAATCGGCATGGCGTCGATTAAATCGCCTCCGCGGGAGGCGCTCAGATGACCTGTCTCCGACGATGCCATAGATCGCATTCTCGCCGATTCGGAAGTTCGCCGACGTTTGGTTCTGCGGTTATTGGAAATGGATACGAAGCCCGCGCCGCCGAAAGACGTCCCCGCCGCGTCTGATAAGACCTCCTAGCCGTAATAAAGAAAATCCCCGCGTGAGCGGGGATTTTTTCAGATTTGCAGAAGGGCGAGTTTTCCAACCGCGATTTTCAGGTCGCTGCAGAGCGTCTCCCATTCTTCCGATTGCGTCACGTTCTGTCTTTCGAAGTATTCCACGAACGAGGAGTCCGGGTCGTTCAAGAGAACGATTTTCGCGACGTTGTCGACGTTTTGGCCAATGCGTATGGCAATGTCGAATTTCGTTCCGACGGCATTCTCATCGAAGAGATAGTTCGTCTTCCCGAAGAAGAGTTCCGGAAATTGTCTCCGGAGTTCCGGTTCGAAATCCGAATGGAAATGCTTGCGGATTTCCTCTTCGCTCCGGGTTTCCGAGAAGCACTCGATGAAGCGGATTTCGAAGTACTGCGCGAGCGGAACCGAGACGCCCATGGAACTTGCGCGGGAAAATTCCGAACGAATTTTCTCGTAATCGCCGAAGCGGGATTTCACGTGCAGGATTACTCCTTCGGTAACGTCCCTGAAGCCGTTTTTTTGGAAGTGGCGGATGAGTCTCTCGGCGAATCCCATCGTCCCCACCGTTTTGGTTTGATCAGTCATCGCCTGCTCTCCTTTTGAATTTGCGACTGCCTTTTATTATGAAGAAAAACAAGAATTGTCAATTCGATTCGAGTATGACAACCGCCCCCCCGGATTTCGGAGGGCGATTGTCGTTACCATGGACGGTGCGGATTAATCGTAGAGGAATTCGTTACGGACGAGTTCGCGAAGGTCGAGGAGGAGATTCGCGCTCTTCTGGTTCTTTTGGGTCATGGATTTTTTGGAAGCCATGCTTTCGAGAAGAACGTCGATCTTGTTGCCGAGCTTGACGAGCTTTTCGTCGGAAAGCGAGTCGAGGGCTTTTTCGAGGGACGCTTCCTGAGCGGACTTCATCGCCTGGAAGCGCTTGAAGGATTTTCCACCGAAGCGCACCTTGCCGCCCTTTTCGTAGACGGCGTTCACGTCGCCGGTAACTTCGCTATTGCTGCAGAGGTCGTATACGAGGCCGGCATCTTCTTTCCCCACGGCCATGGCGTACATGATCCGTACCTTGGCAAAGAGGCTCTGGGCGTTTTCGTCGGAATCGATATTTACCGCCACGGAGTCGAAGGTCTTGGTCGCTTCTTCGAGGAAGGCGGCCTTAGCGGCTTCTTTTTCGCTCACCGTCGCAGCGATTTGCGATTCGATACCCGCCTTGTCTTCTTCTTTGGCGGCTTTGAGTTTCGAGCGGAGCGACGCGGCTGTGGCGTTCTTCGCGTCGATGGTATCCATGACGAGCTTGAAGCCCTTGTCGAATTCCTTCGCGGAAGCGACGGTCGCCACGTATGCGGCAGCGTCGTCGTCGAGCGCGACGGAGAGGATCGGGTCGAGGTTGCCCATGAGTCCTTCGAGGGCGTAGGTCTTGATTCCGGCATTGACTCCCAAATCCATTTTTCCGAGGGAACAGACGCGGCCTTCCGCCTGGGCGTTGACGCTGAGTGCCGTATCGCGGTAGACGGTGAGTTTTCCGTCGAACTTCGTATTGACGGAACCCTTGAGGTCGCCGAAAACGTAGATGTTTCCCTTAGCGATGCTGGTATTGACGTCCATATCGAGACTTTTGGTCGCGAGGTGTACGTTGTCGATGACCGAGTTTACTGCCAATTCGGTACCTTCGGTAACGCGTACGGAGAGGTTCGTGACCGTGGCGTTCGTATCGAAAGACAAGGTTCCGACAGTACCTTCGACGGTTCCGATTTTCGCGTTCAGCCCTACCGAAAGGGATTTTGCCCCGTTCAGGGTGATCTTGCGGGACGAGAGGTCCGCGTTGAGTCCTACGATGAGCTCGGCATCCTTTTCGACGACGATGTCGTTCTTGATTTCGTCGAGCTGGGAAATGGTCACCTTTCCGGTAACGGGCTTGGAGAAATCGTACGAACCGCCGAGAGGGTTCGACAGGTCTCCCGTAACGTCGGTCGTATCGACTTCCGGAATGGCTCCGAGTCCCGGGATTTCGTCCGCGAACGCGGTGAATTGGACGCTCAGGAGAACGGTGGCGGCAGTGCCGGCGACGATTTTTTTCAAACGCTCCATCGTAGTGGTATTAAACGGGTAATGCTTCTTCGGGGGATTGTGTCCGAATTTCATCGTGAGTCAAGAGAAGGGCAAGAAGGCCGGTAAGTATGGCCGCCGACCAGAAGAGCGCGTCGTATATCCAATAGCAGGCGTAGTCGTCGGCTTCGTTCTTTTGGCAGACCGAAAGGTCGTACATGTTCGAGGCGAAAAAACCGACGGAAGCGAGGAGCGCGACGAATATGAAGGTTTCGAGCCACTTCTCGCGAAGCGTTTTCCGCATCGATACGGCGAGGGCGGCGGTTCCCGTAAGGGTCGCGAAGAATGCCGCGAGCACGGTTCTCTCCGGAAACTCCCACCCCGATCGGACGAGGAATTCGGCAGCGCTTCCGATGAGCGATACGGTCGGAAGGAAACATACGAGGAAAAGCCAAAACCGCGCGAGGACGCGGATGGCCTTTTTTACGTAAGATGCCGTGGTGCGAAACATTACTTTTCGGTTTTTTTAGAAAGCGAGTCGGTAAGGAACCGTACGATGGTCGGAATTTTTACGGCGAAAAGGATGGAAAAAAGCGCGACGAAGAGCAGTCCCCAATAGTCGAACGCGAAGAGGAAGAAATACGACTGGTCGCCATAGGCGTCGCCTCCTGGGAACGCTTTCGCCAAATCCCGTCCGAGATTCCCCGATTCTTCGAGATGGCTGACCATTCCGGCATAAACGAGGGACGAAAAGAAGAGGATGTTGATACTGACTCCCCAGAATACGTAGTGGAGGATTCGGTCGAAGAGGTTGTGCTCGTACCTTCGGAGCATTTCCTTTCCGAAATAGTCGTCTCCGAGAATGACTTCGGCGAAGAAATATCCCGATCAGACGACGATGAAGAGAAAGAGGAATCCCGGGAGCGAGAGGAAATCGAAGGGCATGGGGCGGTTATGATTTTACGCAGAAGAGTACGGCGACGTTTTTCGGACGGGTTTCCGGAGCGGGCTACGGAAAGAACTCCGGCCCGAAAACGTAGGACGCCACGAGCAGGAAGACTATGCTCCAATCCGCCAAAAAAAGTCAGAAACTCCTTTTGATTCCGAATTTGAAGAACCTTTCGCACGCCTTGAGGTGGATGGCGAACAGGGCGATGAGGAATATGGCAAATCTCGCGATTCCCCGTTCGAGAGAGGCCGATCCGCCCATGCCGAGGACGCTTTCGACGGAATTGAGCAGAAACGGGAGAGACCAAAATAGGAACAGGAACGAGAGCAGGAATACCGGAAACGATTTTCCGATATCCGCTACGAACGCTTTTACGGAATCCGGAACCGACTGTTTTTTCAGCAATGCGCGCTTGGCGGCCAGTACGATCTTTTCGATTTTCATATTCGGGATGTGGGGTGGATAATACGTCGACGCTATACCGCTATCGGGGCTTTGATCGCTTCGTGGTGCCGGTAATTTTCGAGCGTGAAATCTTCGAACTTGAAGGAGAAAATATCCTTGACCGCCGGATTGAGCCTCATCGTCGGAAGCGGGAGCGGTTCGCGCGAGAGCTGGAGTTTTACTTGGTCGAAGTGGTTGTGGTAGATGTGCGCGTCGCCGATGACGTGGACGAACTCGCCCGGCTGGTATCCGGTAACCTGCGCCACCATTATGACGAGGAGCGCGTAGGACGCGATATTGAACGGAACGCCCAAGAACATGTCCGCGCTGCGCTGGTACATCTGGCAGGACACCTTGCCGTTCGCCACGTAGAACTGGAACATCGAGTGGCACGGCGGAAGGAGCATTTTTTCCGCTTGGACCGGATTGTACGTGATGACCATGTGCCGGCGCGATTCCGGGTTGCGCTTGATGCCTTCGACGAGGTTCTGAATCTGGTCGACGCCTTCGTCGTTGAAATTCCTCCACTGGAAGCCGTAGCCGGGACCGATGGATCCCCATTTGTCCGCGAAATCCGCATCCGCGGCGATTTTAGCGATGAAATCGGCCATTTCCATAGCCGGTACCTCTCCCCTCTCGGACGCGAGACGGTATTCCTTGTAGGGCCATTCGTCCCAAATGTGCACGCCGTTTTCCACGAGGTAGCGGATATTGGTATCCCCGGCGAGAAACCAGAGGAGCTCGTGGGTAATGCCCTTCATGAAGGTCTTTTTCGTCGTAACCAAGGGGAAGCCTTCAGAAAGGTCGAAACGCATCTGGAGACCGAAAACCGAGCGGGTTCCCGTGCCGGTACGGTCACCGCGGTCGGCTCCGGTATCGAGGATGCGTTGGAGAGCGTCGAGATAGGCTCGCATGGAGAAGAGGGGTTACATTTTGTGTCCGTATTTCCACAGCGCGTTCCGTATGGCGGAATCTTGGCTGTGGTGAATGCGTTTGGTGTCGTAATTGCGATGGCGGTCCCCGTTGCGCGTCGCGCTCCAAAGGCACCAGAGGGCGTCTTCGCGCAGGAGGCCGAACGTTTCCGCCGGAACGGACCGGACGTCGGGACGGTAATCGTCGTGGGAAAGTACGGCATCGACTCACAGATGGACGGTGTCCATTACCGCTTTCAGGTCGGGTTCGAGCGTTTGGAGCACTTTCGCTCGAATTCCTTCGGAGCGTTCTTTCGTCGTCGCTTGGACGATGGTCCATTCGGACATCGTACGGAGGAAATCCGCTTCCTCGTCGGATACCGGGGGACGCCCTTCGGGGAGCGTTCCGAATTCGCCTACGATGTCGAGAAACAGCCTTTCCGCTTCGGGATGGTCTTCGATATCGTACGGCATCCGGACGAACGTCGCGAGCGACCCGAAGGTCGGTTCGTCGATCTTTCCGGTTTCTACGGCTTTCCATACGAGTTCGGCATACGGCCGTTTCGCGGATCGGAGTCTGGATACGTCGAGCGCTTCGTGACTGGGGAGAAATTCCGGAATGGGACGCATGGCGTTATTCGGTTATGGATCCCTCCGTCTTAAAAGACTCCGCTATGCGGGACGAGAGAATTTCGTTTTGGCTGTGGTGGAGCAGTTTCGTATCGAACGCGTTGGCACCGCGGCGGGATTTGGGGTCACGGGTCTTCTCCCAGGCGTATCGAACGCCTTCGTCGGAGAGGAGATGGAAGGTTTCGGCGGGAATGTCCCGAAGATTCGGACGGAATTCGTGCTTCAATAAGGTATCGACGCTCAGTCGGATTTCCGCACGGAATTCCCGGATTTCGTCGTCAGTATGCGGAACGAGCGCATGGAGGACGCGGTATCTTACCGAATCGCGGACGTCCTTCGCCATAACCCGG
>JAUPLX010000031.1 GCA_030836665.1 Patescibacteria group bacterium | reverse complement strand
GATCGAACATGGCCGCGTTATCGGTAACGATATGCCCGATGGTTCCGAGATTCTTTCCGTCCACGTCGTAGTAGACGACGGAGGTCTTTATTTCCTGTAAGAGGGATTCGCGTGAGAATCCTCCGCGGGTGTAGTCGATGCCGATGGCTTTTTGAGTGAGTTCGGGCCGCTTCGTCACGTCGATGTCGGGTTCGGTAAAGTTCACTTCGACGACCTTTTTCAAAAGGGCCGCGGTGACTTGGAGTTTCCCCCCTTCGACCTTGAATCCTTGGGCGACGACGAATTTCGAAAGTTCGGAACCCTTTTCGATACCGATGTACGTGCCGAGCTTGGATGCGGCGTACAGGGCCTGAAAGGAAGCCTTGAGACGGGTATCCTTTATGGTTCCCATATCCCGAATGAGTCCGAAATCGGCGCGGTATTTCCCGGCGCTCTCGATATTCGCCGCGGCCTGTCCGCTCGCGGGGTCGAAAGAAGCCCCGATCCGCTCGCCGGAATCGGTCGCGAAGGAAAACTGGGGAACCGGACGGACGGACGGGACCGGACCGGAAGGATTGTAGGCGTTTATAGGCTCCGGAGCCAATTGGACGGGTTTTTTCGAAGCCGGCTTCGACGACGCGTACCCCGGGCCCTTTTGGGAGAAATCGTTCCCCGAGGAATTGATCCGGCGGAGATCCTCGTCGGAAAAATTCAAACCGAGTTCGTTAGCGAGTTGGACGCCGGTCTTGTCCTTGACGGTCAATACCACTTTCTCCGACTCCGAATCCGGCATGTCGGGAGCCTTGTTTCCTTGGGCGTTGGCCGCGCCGGAAAGGGCGGTCATGAGGGAAGCTGCCGCAAGGGTGCGGCGGATGAATCCGGAATCGTCGGATCCAGGACGGTTGGTTTTGGCCATACCGGAAAAAAGAAAGGGTATAGAACGGTAAAACCTCCCCGGCAAAAAGGGAAGGCCGTACGCTACGTTACGATTTTATAACTTCATAATGTGTTTTGTCAACATATTCGCCATTCCGAGAAATGCGGAGATCCGGGAAATTGACCGGAACGGAATGATTTGGTAAAATTTTGGCAGTCCAAACGAAATCATGAACGCCCCGAACCATCCCAAAACCCCTTCCGTTACCAAACCGTCCGGCGCGATTGCCGGAGTTTCGTCCATGCGTCCGATAGCGTCCGACGCCGTATCCAGGACGAAAGCCGCCGCGGATAACGCCATTATGGGAACGTCCGGGATTTTTGGAAATCTCGCTGATTTTTCGGAAGGGGAAGTCCTGCTTCCGAATTTCGTACTCCGAAAAGAAGACGGATATTACGCCGATCTGGCTTTCGTAGAAAAAAACCCCGGAGCCTTTTACGAGTTCGTAAACCGGGTTTTTTTGGAAGGGTCGTATTTCTTCCGTCTCGATTACCCCGCATTCCTCGAACTCGTACATTCCCCCGAACGGATATCGGAGAGGAAAAATGAGCTCGAAACCGCAAAACGTCCGACGGAACTCCGTTTCGCCACCGACGTCGTCCGAATTCCGGAAGACCGGCGCCCCCTCTACCGCATCGTCAAGACCGCGGCGAATTTTTCGGATGCGAAGTACTTTTTCGAACCCCTCTACGTGGAGCGTAAGGAGGAAGAAGTCAACGAGGCAGGGGAAACGGTCGAAAAAACCGTGAGCGAACGGGCGTATCTCGATTTTGACGAGTTCGTCGCGCATCTCTGGAACAAGGGCGTTCGGTACGGTCTTCTCGAATCCGAAATCCGGGCGTTCATCGCCGACGAAACCAAAAAGGGGTGGGAAACCGTCGCGCGACAATCGGATCCGATTGACGGAAAGGACGCGGAAACCCGCGAAGTGAGCGACCGGCTCCACCAAGACAAGGCTCCGACCATCCTCGAATGAGGAAGGGTGGACCTCCGGCATTTCCGCAACCGTTTTCCCCAGGTGACGAAAGACGTCCGCCTTATCGAAAAGATTCCGCGTACGCTCGGAAAAGCGGGAAAAAACGTCGGCGGGGCCGTCATCGAACCGCCGCCTCCGAAAGATTTCGACCTCGCGAGCGTATCGGGCCCCGGAACCCGTATCGAGAGCGTGGACGGAAGGGTTTTCCTCACTTCCAGCATGGACGGTTACGTGGATATCAACAAGCAGAGCAACACGATTTCCATCAGCGAGAAGATCGTTCACCGCGAAGGGGCGAGCATGCGCCAAACGGGCAGTCTCGAACTCGAAGGGGAACATTTCGAAGAACACGGCGACGTCGAGGAAAATATCGAGGTATCCGGAAATTCCATCCACATCCGGAAGAGCGTTTACGGCACCATCGTCTCCAACTGCGGAACGGTGATCGTCGAAGAAAACGTTTCGAGCGGCAAAATCCTCTCGAGATGAGCAGGGGTCGAAATCAAGGGCCGGGCATCGAACGCCCGGATACATGCCCCGAATGCCGAAGTTCACGTAAGAGCCGCCGAAAACAGCGTAATCGTCGGAAAGAAGATCATTATCGAATACGCCCGAAACTGCACGATCATTGCCGAGGAAGTCGAAATCAAGGAGGCCGTCAGTTCGGCCATCGGCACGAAACGGGTAAAAATCGGAACGGCGAATTCCCTCAAGGGCGTGGAGACCGTCATCGCCCTGGAAACGCCCGATCTCGAAGAAATGGCCAAACCAATGGAAGAGACGACGAAAATGCTCTTCGAAAAGGAATGGGCGATAGTGGAAAATAAACAGAAGCAGGAGGATATCGCTCCCAAATACCGGGCTATCATGGACGATCCGGGGGTGGTTCAATACCGTGAACAGAAGGCGAAGGTCGAGGAATACGAGAAAAAATGAGGCAAGCTCACGGCCGAACAGTCGAAAAAATTCGCCGAGTGGACGAAACGCCTGTCGCCGAAACTCATCGAGGTCGGCGGGTATGCCAAGCAGCTCCGGTCGCTCGACGAGGCAATCCGCGTCTGCGAACTCGAAATCGCTCCGCTCCTGCAATTGAAACGGGATTTCGAAATCGAAATGGGACGGGCTTCCACCGGCATTTCGGTGGATATCGGGCGCATAATGGGGGATACGGTCATCCGGAAGCGAAAACTCACCCTGGCAAACGGGGTAACGGGGCTCGCCCGCATGGAAGATTTCGACGAAATCCGCAAGGAGGCGCATTCTTTGGGATTCGCGACGGATCGGATATTTTCCGGAAGCGCCGGATCGTTTTCCTGGACGTACGATTCGAAAAAGACGGGATAGGCCCTCATAGGGAATGTGAGTGGGGTTTTTCCGGAACGTCCGAAAAGAAGTCCGTCTCCGCACCGGACTTCTTTTCGGTTCGCCCTATTTTCTATTGATTCTCAGATAACCGATACTAAATCCCCATACGTAACTTGACGAGACCGTTCTTATCGTTATTTATAATGTCGAGTCCATTTTATTACCAATAATGGTCACATGTCTTCTTGAAAATCCGGTACGTCCGAGATGACCGTTCCAGAAAATCTTTCCGTTCTCCAGAGGCTGTTTTCCGGCGGAAAGTACCATCTCTTGGCACGAGATTTCGAACTTCGAAACGTCGAACGCGGATGAATTATCGTCCAAATTCTCGAAATCTCGCAAAATCTCCATCGAGAGATCGTCGAAGCGGCCGAAGAGGTAAAAACCGCGAATACTGGAACCGGGAGGATAACGACGGCCCTCGAAAGCGCACGCGATCAGATAGGATTGATCGGCAACGAATTCCGACAAACGGCCGAGTCGGCAAAGAATCTGCTCTCGGAACTCGAGAAAGTACGGACTGGCCTTCGAGAATCCCGAAGGAGGCTCGAACATATGATACAATCCGCCCGATTGAGAACTCAGAAAATCCTCGACGTCACCGAAGAGCTCATGGCTTTCTACGGAAAACTGAACGGGATACAGGAAACCGCGAATTCCATTCGATGAATTGCCGATCAGACCAATTTACTCGCACTGAACGCCGCGATCGAAGCCGCCCGTGCCGGGGAACACGGTCGCGGATTCGCGGTGGTTGCCGACGAAGTTCGGAAACTTTCGGGAGAATCAGTGCGATTTTCTGACGAATCGAGAAGGATTTCCGAAGATTTCGAAGGGGATTTAGACACCCTTACCGAAAAAATCGCGGGTATCCGCGGACTTACGGTCCAGGAACAAAACGAACTGGAAAACGATTCCAAATCGTCCGAAGACGAAAAAATCCTCGAGACCGCTTATGAGGAGGCGGTAAGAATTTTCGAGACTGCTAAAAAAGGAGTTGGCGAACTCGACAGACTCGTCGTCGATATCGACCGGACGCTCGGGGAATTACGCGATTCGTCGAAACGTTCCAAAGCGACCAACGAACGCCTGAGAACAAAAACGCTCGGAATTTGCGAACGTCTTGAAAATCTCGCTTCCGAAAAACAACCGTAAGTCGATTTCGTATCCTCGTTATTAAAAAAACGTGGAAAAGCGCGCAATAATGCGGTAATTCACTTTCTCTCAACGTATGATCCGCTCCATTTTGGGGCGGATTTTTTCAGAAGTATAGACAACGGATTGACCCCGGGAATACGCTATCGGTATCGCTT
>JAUPLX010000030.1 GCA_030836665.1 Patescibacteria group bacterium | reverse complement strand
AATCAGGTTCGACTACGTGGCATCCGCTCGATAAAAAAGAAAATCCCCCGTTTCCGGGGGATTGATTCATTCCGATCGAAGTCGGGAGAACCTGGCGATTCACGTACCGTATTGGGCGATATATGCCATACGGATAAGGAAATACATCCAAATTTCCATCAACAAGATGAGAAGGGCGCACAGCAGACCCGTGGAAACCGACACCCGCTTGGCGGAAAGCGCGTACGCGAAGATGATAGGGAGAGCTGCCATCGCGACTGCCAGGGGTACCGCGAACAGTATCGGGAAGGTCGCGATCGTCCAGACGATTGCCGCTACCGTCACGAGGTTCGCGACATGTTCGGCAACGTCCACGGGGCGCGAAAGAACTTTACTTACGGAAGGCATGGTTTTTCCTCCTTTGGTAGAAAATGGGTGCCGTTCACAATATAGAATGCGGAATGGATTTGTCAATTACGTTTCACGCGCCGGGTGGCACGGAATATCGAGGACGTTGCAATATGGCGGAAATACGGTAGCATGCGCGACGTATTCCATAAAGCAAGACTTATGAAAAAGGATGCTTCCGGACGTTCGGACATCGTTTCGGGAATCCGCAAAGGGTTCGGAGCCGGTATCGGCATCGTGGTTGCCGTAGCGTCCGTTTCCATCGGATACGCCACCTACGCTTCGCTCACGGCGACGACCGGGGAAACGCTCGGGAAAACCAAATGGAACGAAATGCTCCAATACACGGTTCCACCCGGAGCGGTGATGGCATTCAATCTCGCGTCCTGTCCGACGAATTGGTCCCCGGCTGACGGAATCGGAGGCCGTCCGGATCTCCGCGGACAATTCGTCCGCGGACTCAATACCTTCGATGGCGGAACGACGGTAAGAACCGATACCGGAAAAGATCCGGATTGCGCGGCCAGAACGGGAGGATGTACGGTCGGGAGCCAACAGTCCGACGGATTCGGAAGCCATGGCCATGCGATGACGGACTACGGCTCCGCCGTAACCATTTACGACATCGACGGAAACGCGGGAGGAAGCTACGGAACGCTCGGACGCTCCGACTCGCGGCATACTGCGGGAACGTCCCTTACGGCCGGCGCTTCGGGAGGAAACGAAACCCGCCCGAAAAACGTCGCGCTCATCTACTGCATCAAGAATTAATCGGATACGAAGCACGAGAAAACCGCTGAAAAACGGCGGTTTTCTCGTGCGTAACGACCGTTACAGCCGGTAGTACGTATTGAAAAACGGAGCCATCGCGGCCTTCATCGCGACGGAAAACTCGTCTTTTCGGGTAAACATGTCTTCGGTCCAAGCACCCATCGAGCCGTTTTCGCTCCGGATATCGACCTTGCCGGAGAGTTCGGCCATCACGGGTCCGAGTTCTTTTCCTTCTTCATACAGCATGCGGTCGACCGCGGAAGGAACTTCGACCATCGGCGATATTCCGTAATGTCCTCATCCCGCTTTGGATTCCACGTAGACGATGCCGAAAAGGTAGGCTTTGTCTCCGAAACGGCTGGTTCCGCCTTCGATACCTACGTAATAATCAGCGTTGATCCCCTGGGAAATAAGACTGGATGCGCGGTTTTTCGCACCTTTCATCGTTTCTTCGATAGAAAGCGGCATGTCCGAAACGCCGGATTCGGTCTTCTCGCAGACGAATTCGAATCCCCCGGCAAGGGCGTCGTAATGAAGGACACACTCGGCAAGGCCGTCTTTGATTCCGTCGACTTTCGGGGCACGGGTGGTTCCTACGGCGAACGTAAGCATGGGAAATTCGAAGAAAATAACGGGGGAATTCTATTCGGAAGGCATTCGAACGAAAATCGGATTCGAAAGTTTTCCGCTATTTCGTTTTCATCGAATACGTGCCGTTTTCCAACGTCGTCTCCCCCTTAATGAGGGACTCACAACGGAACGACATCATGATGGATGGCAAATCGGAGAGATTTACGTCGAAGAGTTTTTTCGCCTCCGAGAACCGTCCGTCACGATAGGCGGTAAGCGCTTCCTCATAACGGGCGATCTTCTTGCGGTCGACGTAAGGGTCGTCGGCAAATCCCATGAGTTCGAATATCCGAACTCCTTCGGTCTTCCCTTTCACCTTGATGGTGTCGAGTTCCCGGAAAACGAATTCGTCCTTCGCCCGTTCCGCAACGGTTTCCGATACGCAGATCAGGGTTCCGTATTCTTTGTTCACGCCCTCGAGCCGGGATGCGAGGTTTACCGTATCGCCCATGACGGTGTAGTTGAAACGGGTCTTCGATCCGACGTTCCCCACCATGGCTTCTCCGGCATGAATGCCGATGCGGGCGGATACCGTGGGAATCCCCTCTTTTTTCCATTGGGTCCGCAACATCCTGAGGCGGGCCTGCTGTTCGAGGGCGGTACGGCACGCCGCGGCTTCGGGTTTTTCCATCGGTAACGGCGCCCCGAAGAACCCCATTACCGCGTCGCCGATGTACTTGTCGAGAGTTCCCCGGTTGCGGATGAGGATGTCGGTCATCTGCGAAAGGTATTCGCTAATGAGCGCGAAAAGCCGTTCGGTCCCCAGGGATTCGGAAATGGTCGTGAATCCGGCGATGTCCGAGAAAAAAACCGTAATATCGCGTTTCTGTCCACCCAAATGGAGCGATTTCGGGTCGTCGGATATGGCTTCGACGATCTCCGGATCGACGTACCGGGCGAACGCTTTTTCGATATAGTGCCGGTCGCGGTCGACGACGAAATACCGATACGCGTACGCTGCCGGAAAGGTGATGAAAGCCCCCGCCAAAGAGAGGAGGAAATAGCTCGGAACGATGCCGTACGCGGCCATGGAATACCAGCCGACAAGAAGCGATACTACTAAAAATCCGCCAGCGTAGGCAACGGAGACGACCACTGATGCGTACATGAATACCGCCACCGAAAGCAAGGCCACGACCGCGACGAGGACGATATTCTCGACATCGGAAAAATGACGGAGGAATTTGCCCGTGATAAGGCCGTCGAGAAGGTTCGCGTGGAATTCGATTCCCGGCATGGCCACTCCGAGATTTACCGGAGAAAAATGCGAATCGTGGATGAGGGTTCCGTATTCGCCGACCAATACGGCCTTTCCGCGGAACGCGTCCTTCGGATATTTTCCCGCGAGAACGTCGGAAAGGGAGTAAGCCGGGTATTCTTTCGGCTCCCGGAAGAACGGAATGAGGACGGAACTCTCGTCATCCACCGGAATCGAGCGGAGCGGGTTGACGACGTAATTCCCGTCGCGGTAATTGCCCGTCGGCGAAGAATCGCCGACCATGGCCCGATAGAGCGTTATCGCGAAAGATTCGATCGGCCTCCCGGAATCCATCCGTACGTACGGCGGAACCTTCGAAACGACGTTCTTGTCGAAAAGCACGTCGATCATCCCCCAGTTGGCTCAGGAGTAGGCATCGAGGGGCAATACCCGTTCTCCGTCGCTTTTCGCGCCGACCTTCGCGGCGATGACGACGTTCTTCCATTTTTCGAGCGCTTTGGCCAAGGTATCCTGATCCGCCGAACGGTTCGCGAATATGACGTCCATACCGATAGCGGAAGCGCCTTCGGATTGGAGTTTTTCGATCAAATTGGCAAAGACCGTCTTCGACAGGTTCAATACCCGGAGATCGGTTTTTTCGAGTTCGTCGAGGGAAGAATTGTCGATTTTTACGATGGCGATCTTATTCGAAGGCTCTCCGCGGAGGGTCTTATAGAGAAAGAAAAAATCGAGGTCGTGCCCTATGGGACCAGCAAACGCCGAGTGGGCGACGAAGATCGCGAGGAGCGATATCGCCCATACCGAGAGAAGGTGCGTTGCTTTTTTCATCAGTGCGCTCTATAATGGCCAACGTTTATTTCTCCCAGTATATCCAAACTATGGAAAATCCATCGGCGGCCGTAAAAATCGGCGTGGCGGGTCTCGTCGTCGTCCTGGCCGCGGGCGGTTGGTACGTTATGAAGAAGAACGGCGCCCCCGAGGCGGTCCACTACGAAATCATGACGACCGAATCGGACGCGCCGGAAACCGTGGTATCGAGCGGAACGGTAGCCATCGCTCCCGGAGCGATTACGGCATATCTGAACCGCATGGAAGGAAAAGTGGATAAGGAGACTGCCACCGGATCCGTAACCCCGTCCCTTGGCGATCCGGTTCGCGTAGGGGAAACCGTCTCGACCGGAGACGGTTCGAGCGCGGAAATCATCTTCGCCGATTCGAGCGTCGTCCGTCTCGCGGCGAATAGCAAGCTGACGGTATCCAAATCGGATGCGGGATCGACCGAACTCGATCTCGATTCCGGAGAAATCTGGGCCCGCGTACTTAAGCCCCTTACGGAAGATTCGTTCTTCTCGATTAAGACCTCGGATCTTTCCGCGGGCGTTCGCGGAACTTCGGTCCGCGTCGCGCGCAAGAAGGGAAAAACCGACGTCGACGTCATCGACTCCACGGGAAAATGAGCCGAAACCCCCGGAGTCGACGTAGTGTACAAAGATAAGGACGGGCGCGAAAACCGCGAACGGGTCGAGCCGGAAAACACGGTTTCGTTCGATCCGAAATCCTTTACGATGAAAAAGAATAAAATGCCTCTGAAGGAGGCGATGAAAAATTCGTTCGTCCGTGAAAATACGGTCGCCGACCTCGTGTATATGGACCGGCTCATCAAGATCGCGCGCGGAGTTACCGGAACGGGAATCGTGAATCCGATCATTCCGGAACTCTCGGCGAAAATGGATCCGAAACGGATGAAAGAACTCGTATCCCGCGTAGAGAAGGAAATGTCGGCGACCATGCCGAAGCGCGAAGAAGTCACCTATTTCTTCACCGAACCTTCCATTCGCGAACGGGTACTCTCCCGCATGGGCTCGGGCTCCGAAGACACCCCGGTTCCGAAAAGCCTCATCATGAGGGAAACCGAACGCGAAATGTTCCTTATCGAACGCAACCGACAAGAGAATCGCATCCGCGAAGAAATCCAGAGCGGAGG
The DNA here is from genome assembly GCA_030836665.1 of Patescibacteria group bacterium. GTDB lineage: Bacteria > Patescibacteriota > Gracilibacteria > BD1-5 > UBA2023 > JANJWP01. The sequence goes on along the minus strand of JAUPLX010000030.1, from coordinate 1,791 downwards.
ATACGACGCGAAGAAACGCGCCGAAATCATGAAACAGGTCGAGGCGATTAAAAACGAACGACGGAACGCCATCGAGGAATGGAAAAAACAGACGGTGGAGGAAGATTCCGCTACGGGAAGCGGAGCTGAAGCATCGAATGGATCCGGTAGCACTACCCAAAGCGGAGCGGTTACCGAACCCGTCGCACCGGCACCTATCGTAAAGACTCCGGCTCCGGCACCTATCGTAAAGACTCCAGTACCGGCACCGACTCCCGTTCCGGTCGTCGAGGCACCGAAGCCGAAAGATACCGACGGGGATGAAATTCCGGATATGGAAGACAACTGTCCGGGGAAACCGAATCCCGGCCAACGGGACGCGGACGGTGACGGCATGGGAGACCTCTGCGATTCGACTCCGTTCGGAGTGAAAATGCCGGCCGTTTCATCCGAACCGGTAGTGCGCTAACCCCGCTTTCGAACGTTCGCCAGTAGCACCGCCACGAGAGCCGACCATTCGGCTACTCCGGGCGTATGGACGGCGCTCAATACGAGAAAAATCCCGAACGTGCCCCGAGCGGAACGTTCGGGATTTTTCATAGCGGAGAAAATGAGAAGGACGAGAACGGATACCGAGAACGGCGTACCGAAAACGAGCGCCATATCCAACCAGACGAGATGCGTTCGGTCGATCGGAGCGTCGCCGCCGACGAATTTCATCACCTCGGCGCTCCGGTACGTCGAAAAGAGCCGTTCGACGCTACCGGAACCATCACCCAGGAGAAGGGTCTTCGGATTGGCTACGATACGTTCCAAAACGTCGCCGGCAATGGCCATGCGGGTCTGTACGGAAAAGAATTTTTCCGGATGGGAGCGGACCGAAACGAAGAACGCGGCCAAGGCGATGGCCGATACGGCGACGATTGCCCGAAGGCCGAAAACGCGATATCCCACGTACGCGAGACAGACGACGAAAGCGCTGAGGCTTTGGGAGAACAACACGATGGCCGTCAGGGCGGATACCCACGCCCACCTGACGGTTCGGGTGGGAAAAACCCAAAAAACGACGGGGAAACAAAGCGTCGCGAAAAACGCGAGCGAATTGGGATTTCCGAGGGTTCAAAACGCCCTCCCCTCTCACCAATCGGGAAAAGTCACCAGCGCCGCGACCGGGTCGAATCCGAAGACCTGTGCCGTCGCATAGGGGAGGTTGAACGCTACGAATCCCATAACCATGGCCCGGAGAACCGATTTTCGAGCTTCGCGCGAAGCTGCGGAAAAAAAACATGCGACGATAACGGTCGCCAATACGGCGACTGCCGAGTACGTGCGTCCGAAAAGGACATCCGAAATCGGAGCGGACGGATGGACGGAAACGGTGAGGATGAAAAATCCGATCGCGACTGCGGACGCGATAACGGAACCATCCTGCCAATTCGGAAATTTCGGATCGCGAAGGATTCGCCGAATTGGCAAAAACGCGAGAAATATTCCGGCCCAAAGAACGAACCACGCCAAGCGGACCCCTTCGTAGAGGAAAATTCCCCGAGGAAGTTCGCCGCCGAAAAATGCCGGAACCCCTCCGAAGACCAAAGGAAACGTAAAAAAGAACGCGGTCACGAGATATGGTGAAGCGCGTTCCATGCCTTATCCTACGTAACCCTCTACCACTTCGGCAAGATCCCCGTCCGCGTCGAAAGTGAATGAGAAATCGACTTTATCCCCCTCCAGTACGCGGGGAAGCCAATACGGATCGTCAGCCCACATGTCGTCGAACGGAATCTTATCGAGCGTGAACCATTCGGGACGCAT
>JAUPLX010000029.1 GCA_030836665.1 Patescibacteria group bacterium | reverse complement strand
TAGAAAGGACTTTTCATAATTTGTTGGGAACTTCGCGATACTTCGCATGATAAGGAATTTTTTCAACTTAACAAGAATTGTTCTCATTAACCATCTTCCTATGAACGTGTCCCACCACCCTTGACGTACGGATTTTTTTTCATATAAGCAAGAATATGAAAGTAAAACACCGTTCGGAACGGGACGTTCCGCTATCAGGAGAAAGTCGTCGTCCGCCTGGCGTTTTCGAGCGGAGCGCTTTTTCGCTCGCTCGCTTTTTTCGCGATAAGATTACGGCGCTCGTCACTCTTGCCGACGAAGTGATTTCTTCTCCCGCAGCGAAATTCATTCCCGCCGCCGTGTTCGCTACTACTTTCGCCACCACGGCGGAACTCTGGAGAAACGAAAACAATTCCATTAAGAAGGACGTCGTCCGCGAAACGGTTCAGGCATCTGCCGATATCGAACGCTCCATACGGGAACGTATGAACGCGTACGAACAGGTTCTCCGGTGAGTGGAGGGGTTGCTCGGAACTTCCGATACGATTTCCTCCAAAGAATTTCAGACATACGTCGATACTCGTACCATTTCTCAAAAATATCCCGAAATCCGCGCTATCAGCGCGTACTATTTTCCGTTCTCATCGGTTTTGGAGAAGCCTCAGCCGGTCATGTTTTCGAAGACCTATGGATCGGAAGACCTCGGATTGTCCGGGTATGAGGCGTTTTTTGACCCCAAACGTCATGCCGCGATGCAGACGGCACTGGAAACCGGAAAAGTTTCGATTACCGAAAAGCTGTCCATCGCTCCGAATGAAATCAACTCCTCCGATTTGGGATTCGTCATGTTCGTCCCCCTGTTTCCGAAGGTTTCAAAACATTCCGGCAAACATCGGACGGATTCTCTCGGATGGGTTTCCGTGACCGTCCGGACCGCTGATTTCATGAACGTACTCGGACATAAATCCTCGCGTATCGGAGCCGAAATATATTGCGGGAATACGGCGAGATCCGATCGGGTTATTTTCGATTCCCATGCCGGACAAGGAAAAACCCGAGCGGAATCGGAATACCGCCAAACCAGCAAACTTCCGATATTCAATCGGGAATGGACCATCGCGACCCAACCCCTCCCGGAGGCCGTCAAATCGGCGAACAATTACCGGTTGCACATCATTGCGGTAACGTGAACGTTCACGACCGTCGCCCTGACGTTCCTTTTCTGGCTGCTTATCCGTGGGCGCGGAAATCTTTTAGCGGCGCTCAGCGCTCTTGAGCAGGTGGTCGTACAAGCCAATGCGAGCGAGACGAGATACCGCACGCTCTTTTCCGACAGTCAGATCGTCATGCTCGTGGTAGATCCGAATACGGGCCGGATTATCGACGCGAACGACTGTGCCGCTTCATATTACGGATATGCAATAACGAAGATGACGTCGATGCGGGTATCTGATATTCTCGAAGCCTCCCCCGACGATATTCGTTCGGCTTTGGAATTGGCACGGATGGAAAAACGGGATCATTTCGAATTTCGTGGACGCCTTGCTTCCGGGGAAACCCGAGACGTCGAAGTATCGACTTCGAAAATCGAAATCGCCGGAGAGGAAAAGCTCATCTCCATTATTCAGGACGTTACCGAACGCAATCTCGCGGTGGAAAAGATTTTCGATATGGCGACTCATGACGCGCTTACCGGATTGCCGAATCGCTCTCTTGCCGCCGACCGTTTACGGAAGGCCTGTCTGCATGCGGACAGGAGCGGAAGTTCCGCCGCTTTGCTCTTTATCGACCTCGATCACTTCAAGGCCGTAAACGATTCCATTGGGCACGACGTGGGGGATTTGCTTTTGAAAGAAGTCGCCTACCGAATGAAGGCGGTCGTCAGGTCCGAAGACACCGTCGCACGCCAAGGCGGGGATGAATTCCTTATCGTCCTTCCGGATTTGCACGATGCCGCATATGCCGGAAACGTTGCAGAAAAGATCGTATTGGTCCTTTCGGAACCGTTCGAACTCCGCGGACACGAGGTGCATATCGGTGCGAGCATCGGTATCGCGACGTATCCGAAAGACGCCCCCGATGCCGAATCTTTAATGAAATTCGGAGATATCGCGATGTACCAAGTGAAAAATTCCGGACGGCACGGATATCGGTTTTTTTCTTCCGAGATGCACGAAACATCGCTTGAACGACAAATCATGGCGAACGCGCTCCACCATGCCGTCGAAAAGGGGGAGCTTTCGGTCGAATTTCAGAGCATCGTAGATACCAGTGGCACGAACATGCTCGGAATGGAAGCGTTACTGCGATGGAAAAACCCGGAATTAGGCTCCGTCTCTCCGGCGAAGTTCATCCCTATCGCCGAAGATACCGGCCTCATTCTTCCGATTGGTGAATGGGTAATTCGCGAGGTGTGCCGGAAAATCGCCGAATGGCAGGAAGCCGGAATCGACCCTCCACGGATATCGATCAACCTTTCCGGACGGCAATTCCGCACGAAAACGCTCGCCGAAGACATTATCGGCATCCTGTACGAAACCCGTACCGATCCGCGCTACATCGGCCTCGAAATTACCGAGAGCATGCTCGTCGAAAACGTGGAGGAAACCGCCGCGACGCTTTCGCGTTTGGATGACTTCGGATTCGAAATATCCATCGACGATTTCGGAACGGGCTATTCGAGTTTGAGCTATCTGAAACGTTTCCCGGTAAAGAAGCTGAAGATTGACCGCTCCTTCGTTACGGACATCGCGAGCAGTAGCGACGACCTCGCCATTGCTCGAAGTACCGTAGCCCTCGCACACAGCTTGGGGATGCAGGTCGTGGCCGAAGGGGTTGAAAACGAAACGCAGTTCGAAGTACTTCGATCGATAGGGTGTGATTTCGTACAAGGCTACCTTTTCGGAAAGCCGGCTTCGTATGCTGAGACAACGAAGCGTATTCTTGGAAAAGCGTAAAGATATCTCCCGATATCTCATTCAGGGTGACTACCCGAGCTTTTCGGTAATGCGGCCAATCATTTTTTCGAACGCAGACTCGTCAAGACCGAAAGCTATTGCTCGCTCGCGGGCCTTTGATACCGATTCTTCAGACATCGAGGTTTTTCCTATGGGGGAGAGCATTTTCGCAATCTTCAATGCACGCGAGCCAATGGATGTTGATTCCGGGGCTTTTTCCGGATCGACAGTGCCATTGATGTAGTCGATAATGTTCTGATTGAACTTCCATTCGGAAAACATGATTGAGGTGACTTCGGCGGAAGAAAGGCCGAAAATGGCTTCCTCGGCCACGCTTTGGTCGTCATAGCGTTCGAGTGCCTGCTGGAAAACTTGCACGAGGTTTTTCTCGATAGCCATCATGGAAATAACGATAACTCCCACTTCCTGAAGGAACGCCGAAAATTGGAGATCACTTTGAATCGAACGAAACGAGGCATCCGGCCATTGTTCGATAATCGCGCCTTGAAAAGAAGAATTCGCAGTAAAAGACTCGATATCTATTCCATAAGGACTTAAATCGGGTTTCAAATGACGACTGATGGTCGTGCACATGACCGCATTGATGACCATCTTGAATCCGAGCATCTTTATGGCATCAGCCACCGTTCTTATCTGACGAGAAAATCCGTACATGGCGGAATTCGAAATTTTGAGGAGATTCGCCATAATCATCGGATCGGACTGAATAATCCTCAAAAGAGCCTCGGTGTCGGGGCTTTCCGAATGCCGGAGGGCATGGATTTCGCTAATTGTTTTCGGAAGCGGGGGAAGGTTTCGGATTTTTCGAATCACCAACGCCTTCATTTCTTCGGGATTGATCGTGGATTCCAATGTCTCGGCGATAACGGAACCGACTTTATCGGCCGTGTCGCATGAAAGACGCGCGGCTCAAGTTTTCGCACCCCCAGTCAATGAAGCACGGTTTTCGGAATGCGGTGGAAGACTCGACATATGGTGAAATTCACTTGTAGATAATACGCTCACGCTATTTATAGCGTGAGCGTGCCATTTTACAATACGAAACAGAAAAATCCCAGCCTACCAAAACCACTTTAGAAAATTCAAGAAGGATTTTGGGACGAGTCCGAATGACCGTCTTTCGAATAAAAAAGACCCTCCAAAGCCACAGGGTGACGATGAAGGGCCTATTCTGAATCGAATGGTGCAACCAGCAGGACTTGAACCTGCGGCCTCTTCCTTCGCAGGGAAGCGCTCTAATCCAACTGAGCTATGGCTGCGTGCGGTAAAATGCCTGCGAAATATAGCGAAGAAATGGCGTTTTGCAAATCGAAATTCTTTCACGAAACGTTGTCTTCCTACCCGGCTCTCGGCAATCCGTAGTAGTCGAACCCCTTGAGGTCGACCATGCTCCCGGTAATGAAATTCTTCTTCTTTCCCTTCTTGAAAAATCCGCGTTCGTCCAAAATCCCCAACTCTTTGAGCGAATCGATATTTTTCGTGGGGAGCTTTTTCTTCGGAAAATTCTGTTTGTTTTCCATGTAGCGTTTCCGCTTCTTGTAGCTCGTGTTTTTCCGGACGTCGCGGTTTTCGTTTCCGGTATACACCGCCGCTGATTTTTTCTTGTGCTTTGCGAGTTTTCGGGCCGCCGCCTGTTTTTTGACGAGCCGTGCGGAGAGTCCGTGGGAATTTGCCATGGGATTTTCTAAAAAT
>JAUPLX010000028.1 GCA_030836665.1 Patescibacteria group bacterium | reverse complement strand
TTTGCGTACGATTTCGACGTATCGGGCTTTGAATACGCCATTGACGAACGGCGCGAGTTTTTCGGCGAAATTCCGCCGTTCGGCACTCGTAAGTCCCGCGAGTTCTTCTCCGGACGCGACGACCGTATCCCCGAAGAGTTTGTCGTCGATCTTGAGTTCGCGGTATCCGTACGACGCGATGGGATCGACGCTGGAATACGCGCGGCATTCCGCCATGAGCGGATGCCTGGCTTCGCAAGTGCGCATGGTCTCCATGGCCTTTCCGACCACGAGGAAGAGTTGCGCCGCTTTTTTCTGCCGTTCGTACGCCGTTTTGCCTTCGATGGCGAATTCCATGGCCCCTCCGCTTCCGGAATCCACGAGGCGGAATTTTTTTCCGTTCTCTTCGAGCGCCACGCCGTACTCTGAGAGGAGTTTCGGAACCCCTTCGCGAAGCGTCGCCCCTCCATGCGCCTTCTCGAATTTCGCCCTTGCGGCCTCGAGTATCTCGGCGCTCGCCATCGGACGGCTTTCGATACGGGGGCTGAAGGGTTCGCCCGTGGGGGAAACGTAGGAGCCCGTATCCACGGGATTTTTTTCGGAACCGTATTCCGGACGCGAAGTCCGCACTTCTTCGGCGGAAAGTTTCACGCTCTGATTATCTCCGAAAACCACGGCGACGTCGCCGGTCTTCGGATCTTTCAAGATCTTTCCGTATTTTCCGGATTCGATAAGTTCGCTGAAACGCTTGTTTTCGGGGGAGACGGTTTCGGAAGGCGCCGCGGATATCTTGTCTGCCATAGGTTGGAGCGGTAAGTACCCGACCATCGTACCCTATTTCGTTTTTGCTGGCAAAACCTATGCGAGGAGTTCTTCGTTTTCCGCTTTGAAACCGCCGGACTCCGCGCTATACTCTCGCCGTATCGTAAAAAACGCCCAGTGCCGTCCAACCCCGATCTCGAAAAAGCCCTCCAAGGTCTCAACGCCGCCCAGCGCGAAGCCGCTGAAACCCTCTACGGTCCGGTAGTGGTCATCGCCGGACCCGGAACCGGAAAAACCCAAATCGTCGCCTGCCGTGCCGCGAACATCCTTACGAAAACCGACGCGAAGCCCGAAAACCTCCTCATTACCACGTTTACCGAAGCGGGGGTGGTTTCGATTAAGAAACGCCTTCTGAAGTTTCTCGGGACCGACGCGTACCGCATTACGGTTTCCACCATCCACGCGTTTTCCAACGACGTCATCCGCATGTTTCCGGAAAAGTTCCTCCGATTCCGCGCGATGCGCCCCATCGACGACGTCGAACAGATCGGGCTTCTTGAGGAAATCATCGAAAACGCGAGATACGAATACCTGTCTTCCGACCACGACCGGTTTTTTTACCTGCCGCACGTCCGCGACAAGATCGGCAAGCTCAAGCAGGAGGCCGTAACGCCCGAAGGGCTCGAAAAGGCGACCGACGACCTCGAACGCGAGAATGCCGAAACCCTCTCGGCCATCAAACCCGAACTCAAGAAATACGCTACCGAAAAGGCGCGTGGCGAAAAACAGGTCGGAAAGCTCCGCGACCTCGCCGACGCCTACCGGAAATACCTCGCCGCTTGCTACGAACGGGGATTTTACGATTTCTCCGACATGATCACCTACGTCGGCGAAGTGCTCGAATCCGACGGCGACCTCCGTTCGACGCTCGCGGAACGCTTCCAGTTCGTCATGCTCGACGAATTCCAGGACATGTCCGGCGCGCAGAACCGCGTCGTCGACGCGATCCTCTCGGAATCCGACGTTCCGAACGTCATGGCAGTAGGCGACGACGACCAGTCCATCTACCGTTTCCAGGGGGCGAGCTTGGAGAACCTCTTCCATTTCAGCAAACGCTACCAGGGAACGAAATTCGTCGTATTGACCGACAACTACCGTTCGACCGACGCCATCCTCCGCGTGGCGGAAAAGAGCGTCGCGAACAATAAGGAGCGCATCGGCAACTACGTGCCGAACATCGTGAAGTCGCTCCGGTCCAACCGCTCCGACGAGGGCGCGGTCCTCCGCGTTACCGCGTTCGCGAATCCGCTCGAAGAAAAGGCCGTCGTGCTCCGTGAAGTCCGACGCATTCTTGAACGCGGTACGGCCCCGGACGAAATCGCCATCCTCACCCGCACGAACCGCGAAACCCAAGAATGGGCGGCGTTCCTCGCGGCGAACGGAATCGGCGTCGAGAGCAAGGCTTCGGCCGACGCGCTTTCTTCCGAGGCCGTTACGCTCGCGCTCGACCTTCTCGAAGTCGCAAGCGATCCGGGGGTTGCGGAAGAAAAGGTCATCCGCCTCGCCCGATCGGGGATATTCGACATCGACCCCGCCGACGTTCTCAAGATCAACCGCGCCCTCCATAAGATGAACTACGTCCGCAAGGACCGGTTCAAATTCCTCGATGCCCTCGCGGACGTCGAACTCCTCGCCGACATGGGTGTGAAAGACGTGGCCAAACTGGCCGATTTCTACGCGAAAATCGCCTCCGCCGCTCCGGAAAACGTCCAGCTCTACGGAGATTTCAAGCGGATTTTCGAATCGGTGGGATTTTTGGATTTCGTGGAAAAGAAGGGTTCGTTTTCGGATTTGGAAGACGTGTTCACCCTTTTTGAAACGGCCAAGGATTGGAGTGAACGCAATCCGTCGCTCACCGTAGCGGGATTCTTGAAAAAAATCGGTTACTACCGCAAGTATTCGCTAGATCGGAAGAG
>JAUPLX010000027.1 GCA_030836665.1 Patescibacteria group bacterium | reverse complement strand
TCGAAAAGACTGCCGGAGCCAAACTCGAAGGGGTCGGTTGGGCGGACGCGGTACTCAATACGACGGGAGGAAAGGACATAGCGCCGGTAAAGTACGCCGTCCGCACCGTCGCCGGGGCTGCCGAAGGCGCGTACGAAGGGGTCGCGGGGATCGCGGAAGTTTCCGGAAAGTCCCTCGCCATCCTTGCCGCGTATTCGCTCGAGCCCCAAGCGCGTAGCGTTATCGAGGAAGATCTGAAGGAACTCCTTTCGCATGTCACTTGGGAAAACGTCGGCAAAGTGCTCGCGGCATTGCCGGGGGCGCTGGAAGAATTTCAAAAACTTCCCGCTGACAAACAGCTCGAATGAGCCTCGAAACTCGTCGGATCCGTCATCGTTCCGCTCGGAATCGGAGCGAAGACCGTACAAGCGGGGAAAACCCTGGGAAAGGCGGGGATGGAAACCGCCAAAGCGGGGATGGAGAAAGTCGCCAAAGGCGGGCGGGCCGCCATGGTAGGGGTGGCTATGGTAGCCGGATGAACCGCGGAAACGGCCTTGGCCGAAACCGGCATCGTCGCCGGAATGACGGTACGGTACGCCGGGGAAATGGGAGGATGACGCGTAAAAAAGCCGACGATTCACGACGTCAGGACGCCTCCCCCGCCACGGGCCGCGCCCCAGGAAACGCGTTTTGCGGAAGAACTGCGGCAAGCCGAACGTGCGGTGGAAACGGCGGCGTCAAGCTGGGACCGTCTCACTGCCCTCATGCGGCGGGATATCGCGCTCGAAAGGGCGCATCCGGGAAGCGTTCCGCCGATGCAGCTCAAAATGGCCACCGAGGCCGTCACTCGCTGGGACGAGGCGATGAAACTTCCGAAGGGGGGTCCGCGCGAAACCGAAATGGGAAAGATCCGCATGACCTTCGAAAAAGTCTGGACGCAGGAAGCGCTCCGGAACCATACTGCCAAAACCGTCGCCGATGCGGCAATCGGCAAGGCGGCGGAAAGTTCGAAGCGGGCGATGGGCGATGGCGCTCGTGGGAAGAATGGCTAAAGCCGAGGCGCGCTCGGGAATACCGCGCGAAACGGATTGGATAAAAAAGAAGGCGGATAAGAAAAACGGCAACCCTCGGGTTGCCGTTTTTTGACGATCCGCACCTTCAATCCTTCGAAGCCATGATTTTCAGAAGCTCGAGGAAAGGTTGAGGATGTCGAGGTAGAGCGAAAGGGCGATATCGACCGCATTGTCCATCGTCGGTTCGATTTCGCTCGCGCGCCACATATCGAAGCCGATGTAGAGCGAGAACAGACCGGCAGCGAAGTATTCGAGCAGGCCGAACTCGAACGGCAAGAATATCTGGACGACCCGGATGATGACCAGCCCGAGCAGAGCCACGAAGAGCGCGCCGCCGATTCTCCGGTAGAAATCCGGAAAGAGAAACCCGGAAACCCCCATGATGAGCGTGATCGAACCCGTCATGTAGGCCGCGTTGTACACGATACCCGGATGCGCGATTTCGAAGTGCGCCAAGACCGGCCCGAGCAGCATGCCGAACGGAATCACGACCAGGTGGTACCCGATAGCCGAAAGAACCGCCCCGCCCATCGCCATAAAGATTCCGACGAACGGAAGAAGGCAAAGCATGAGGGCCTGTCCGCCGCTGAACTGCGCGGTGGAAAATTCCTGTGCCATGTACCCCGATACGCCGAGTCCCCATGCGAGGATAAGTCCGACCGCGCCGTAGAAAGAACTACGGGACATCGTGCCGGATCCACCCTTTTTCTCCCATACGCCCGTATTGAGCAGACTCATTTCGAATACCTCCTTTGGTTTTTCGTTAATCGAGAGTTGCGCTCGCTATGATAGTAAGAATTCCGGATTGTCAATACCGCAAACGTGGTGATGGATGACGGCCGTAAACGATAAAAAAGAGCTCGCATTCAAGGAAAACGAACTCTTCCCTGCCCTTGGGAGGGGTTGTTTTATCCGATGATAGCGCTGGGATTTTGGAGAATCGAGTCGCAAAGCTATTCGAAATATGCAGGCGGACAAAGGCGTAACCTACCGAATCTGGATATCCGTCACGGTCCGGTCGGATCATTCGTCCGTCCAAGCGAGGTAGACCGTTTTCGATTTCCAAGCGAACAAGAGCGTATCGGACGCGGTTCGTCCGAGAACGGACATATCGGAAAGTCTATCAACGATTTTTTCGAACAAGTCGTCGCGGCGGTGTTTCGCTTCCCGGACGTAATTTTCCCGAATGGTCGATTCGTTGAAAATCCCCGTATTCGTGAACAGGTCGAAGAAATAGTCCGCGTACCCGTGGATGTAGGCGTCGACTCACTTGAGAGCGCTACTTCGAAACCGTACCGTTTTCATAGCGCTTGCTGGAAATTGCGGAGTCCTTAGCCCTTTGTTCGAGCCGTTTCCCAGCTTCGGCAATGGTTTTATCGGTGTGCGCGATCGCTTCTTTAAGCGAAAAGGTCTTTTCCATAAAAAAGTCGGTGATTGCTGGTTCCGATAATAAGGCTTTATCGAAAATCGCAAAGAAATTTGAAAAGATACCCGCCATCCGTCATTTCGACGTCGGTAGGTATCTTGACAACTATAATTTGGTAGCGCTGAGATTTTGGCAAATCGAGTCACCGGTCTGTTCGAAGTATGCAGGCGGACGATATCCGAACGATAATGCTTTGCAAGGAAGCGGGCTTGAATATACTGTCCTTATAATCTTCAACAGCATGACCACGGTTTCCGTCATCGAAAAACTCAAAAGTCCGGAAATCCGGTCGGTTTTCGCGCGCAACCATGTTCGGCACGCATATCTGACCGGCTCTTTCGCCCGTGGCGAAGCCAAAGAAACGAGCGATCTCGACATCATCTACGAAAAAGAGGCAGGAGCGCCCTTCACGCTCTTCAATATCGGCGATATGAAATCCTCTTTGGAAGAAGCCTTCGGACGCGAAGTCGACCTTATTTCGGAGTCGGCCATTCGGAAGGAAATCCGCGAAAGCATCCTCCGGGATAAGAAAACCGTATTTTAAGCCATATGGAAAAATCAAAAGGCGTCTATTTCGGATGGATGCTCGAATCGGTCGAAAAAATCTTGGAGTATTCCAAGTGAATGGATTTGCGGCAGTTCGAAAAGGATTCCCTCGTACAAGACGCCTGCCTTATGCAGTTTCAACACCTTGGTGAAACCGCGAACAAACTGAAATCGAATTTTCCAACGGAGAATTCCCTCCCTTATCGGGAAATGGTCGGTTTTCGAAATTTCATCGCCCACGACTATGTCGGCATCGAACTTTCGGACGTGTACGAAACGATTATCAGGGATTTGCCCCCGTTAAAGACGAAATTGGAGGAATTAGTTCGGGAAAACCGGGCATAAATAAATCCGGGCATGCGTCCGGATTTTTCAAAAACGCAACGATCGAACTCCGCGTAAACGACAAAAAAGAGCTCGTATTCAAGGAAAACGAACTCTTTTCTGCCCTCAAAGGGGTTGTTTTATCCGATGGTAGCGCTACGGAGAATCGAACTCCGGTTTGCGGGATGAAAACCCGACGTCCTGACCACTAGACGATAGCGCCATGAATCTCAACTTCCTTGGTCGGAGACTTGGGACTCGTTCGCTCACGCCGCTTGCGCGGCTCCGCGAGACGGGCCGGGACGAAAGCCAAATCGTTGGCTTTCTCGAAACCGCCAAGCGGTTTCGCCCTCCATTCTCGTCCCACGTCATCCGTGAGATTCGAACGATTCGAGGTCTCCTTACTTCTTAACGTACCTGTCATTTGGTCGGAGACGTGGGACTCGAACCCACAACCCCGTGCTCCCAAAGCACGTGCGCTAGCCAATTGCGCCAGTCTCCGTTACTTTTACGAGCTTATAATGGTGGGTGTGCGTGGATTTGAACCACGGACCTCGTCCTTATCAGAGACGCGCTCTAACCACCTGAGCTACACACCCGGACAAAAAAAGAAAGACAATGGAGCGGGCGATGGGACTCGAACCCACAACAGTCTGCTTGGAAGGCAGGGACTCTAGCCATTGAGCTACGCCCGCAAGAGTCTTTCTACGAAAGGGTTTCCCCTAAACGCTCGGGCATTGTATGGAAACGTAGAAAACTGTCAAAGCGATTTTCAGCGGATTTCCTCCTTTTTGCTTCGCTCAAGAAAGCGTGGTACGATGCGTACGTATCCCCTATTTCACTACCCATGGCAGGGAAAGAAACCGGAAGTTCCGAATATCCGGCATTAAACGTCAAAGAACACCGTGACAACATCGTCGCGGTTGCGGGCGTTTCTACGAACGGACCCGGTAAACCGCAGCTCGACAAATCGCTCGAACGCCCCCCGGCATTCGTAGACGGGTCCGACGGACGGAGCGTCGAAGGATACGAAATCTCCGACAGGATTCCCACGCTCCTTCTCCGTATCAAAGAAGACCGACAGGCCGCGAAGTCGTTTTACGCTTCCCTCTCCAGTATCGGAAACGTTTTCGAATACAAAGAAAACCGTACCGATTTGGAAACCGTCTTCCTCTCGGAAGTCCTCGAAGGAAAGATCAGGCTCGCCGGAGATCTGAACCGAAAGGGCATTACCCAGGATCCGGAAAAAATGCCGGTATTCGAACGGATCGACAAGGCCGAATGGCTCGCGGAAAACGGTTCGCTCGTCGAAGCCGAAAAAGAACTCGAAACCGTCCGCGTCCACGTCGCCCTCGTCGAAGAACGCATCCGTCTGGCATACGAAAAGATTCCGGTACGAACCGTCTCGAAGTAACGGTTCTGCCGGCTTGCGAAAACCCGCCCGAAATCCGGACGGGTTTTTCTTATTTCGTCGCGCAAACTCCGTCCGCGCAATTCTGATTCGGGTACGATTTCATCCAACCGGCGTTCACGAATCCGCGGTATATCGCACAACCGACGCAGTAGCCTGCGACCGATTCGAACCACATGAACGCGACGCAGACGAAGCAGAGCAGTACCGGCGGCGTCACGGGGGCGGCGACGAATTCGTCCATATTGGTGCGTTTCGCGATGAAATCCTTCGTTTCGACGAGCCCTTGGTTTGCGATACCCCAATCGACGAGCGTTCCCGACTGCACGAGCAGGCAAATCGCCACGAGCGTCGAAATTCCCAATCCGATTCCCCACGCGAAGCGCTTCTGAACGGCTCCGACGTATTGTGCGGGGGAATTTCTCACGAAAGGACGTACCGCCGCGAGCAGGGGCGAGAACTTAGGACCGACGAACACCTTTACGACGAAGTCGATCCAAAGGACCGCGATGACGTAGAGCGCTTTGTCGTAATCCGATTTCAAAAGGACGGCGAAAAGCGCGAAGAGCGCGAACAAAAGCGAAACGCCAGCGGCGATGCGGATTTCGCGCTCGTTCACGAAACCGTACGAATCCTGTTTTTGAGAAAGTCCGTCGACGAATGTTCCGTACATGTTTATGGAAAAAATTAAATAAAATCCTTCACGGTCAGCACGATGCCGCTCCGACCCATCCAACGTTCGATTTCCACCTCGCAAACGAGATCGAACCGTTCGCGTCCGAGGAGTTCCTTTTCGAACTGTCCGAATCCGAAGGCGTTGATTTTTCCGGAGAAATCGGACGATACGAGTTTGAAGTGCTTCCCGTCCTTTCCGAGTTTTTCCACCTTGGCACGAACGTCCTTGAAGAAAAATACCGGTTTCGGAAACGCCATTCCGTATGGCCCGTACGAACGGATTTCTTTCACGAACCCTTCGGAAAGGCTCCCGATTTCGAGCGCCATGTCCGCTTTGAGGGACCTCTCCCCTACCGTGATGCCGGCGCGGATTTCGTGGGCTCGCGCCGATGCGCGGGCGCGGAAATCATCGAACTTCTCGATGCTGATGGAAAACCCCGCGGCCTGCTTATGTCCGCCGAAGGCGAGGAAAGAATCCTTGAACTCGGTAAGGAATTCCACCATGTCGAAGCCCTCCGGAGCCCGACAGCTTGCCACGAGTTTGCCTTCTTCGCGCTTCAGCGCGATCGACGGCTTGGCGAAGGCTTCGCAGAGCCGTCCGGCGATAAGCCCGATAATGCCGTGTTCGATCGCGTCGGATTCGTAGAACGCGACGCCTTCGGTCGCGTCGGTCACCTGCATCGCGTGGTTGAGAAAATATTCCGTCGAGCTCTTGCGCCGGGCGTTCAGGTCTTCTATTTCGGCCATGAGCGCGTCGACGCGGTCGTCGGCTGCCAAGAGGAGTTTGAGCGCCGTGTACGGCGTATCCATGCGTCCGGCGGCGTTTATGCGCGGACCGATATGGAATCCGATAAGGTCGGCCACTTCTTCTTTCCCTTCGCAAAGCTTGCGAAGCCCGGAAGACCGGCTCTTTTTAATACGGGCGAGCCCAAGGGAAACGATGGTGCGGTTTTCCCCTACGAGCGGCATCATGTCGGCCACGGTGCCGAGCGCGGCGAAATCGACGTAATCGGCGCTCTTGGATTCGTATTCGAACGCCGCGAACGCCTTGGACGCCACCGCACAGAGGAGCTTGAAGGCCACTCCCGCTCCGGCGAGGCTCGTGAACGGATAGGTCGTGTCCGGCATTTTGGGATTCAGGAGCGCGACGATGCCCTTGGGAAATTTCTCCGGAACGGCGTGATGGTCGGTAATGATGACGTCGATTCAGAGTTCGTGCGCCCGCTCGACGGTTTCGACGTCGCGGGTTCCGCAGTCTACGGATACGACGAGTTTCACGCCCTTTTCGGCGAGTTCGTCCATGAAATACGGCTTCATTCCGTATCCGTCCTTGACGCGGTGCGGAAGCCGGTAGGACACCTCGATTCAAAGCGAAGCGAAGAACCGAACGAGCATCGCGGTGGACGAAACCCCGTCGACGTCGTAATCGCCGAACACGACGACGCGTTCCTTATCGGCGCGCGCTCTTAGGATGCGTTCGACCGCGACGTCCATCCCCGGGAACAGGAACGGGTCGTGAAGGTCGGCGAAGGAGGGGGTGAAAAACGCCGAAAGGTCGGAAGAGGGATCGATGCCGCGGTTCTTTAAAAGCACGTCGCGAAGCGGCGTGCCTACGGGATGTTCGGGGATTTCGAGCCGGTAGCCTTTGAGGGTTCGCATGGAAGAAGGGTCGGAAGAAGCGCTCCGAGATACGAAAAAAGAGAGGATACGCGAGTATATCCCCTACGGCGGGCTTGGCAACGAAAAGTGTAGGAAAAATACGGGCGGACGGGAACTGTGTCCGGAACGGGTTCGCGGCGTGCAAACAATCCGCAGGGCGGAATCGGTGACCGTCAGCACTGGCAAACAATCCGCAGGAACGTATCGGGCGGGCGGGCCTGGCTCCTAACAGAGTTAAAGTCGCTGCGGCCTCGCCCGCCCGATACGTTCCGAGGACGTTTGCGTGCGATGGTCCCGTTTCCGCGCCTCCCGGATTGTTTGCTTACGCTCGCGACCGCTTATCCGGCCAGAGTTCCCGTCCGCCCGTATTTTTCGAAGTTACCCCTGTACGTTGTCGCGGACGTACTTGGGATTGTTCGCGTATTTGAGTCCTTCTTCGAGCGAGATTTCCCCGTTTTTGACGAATTCGACGATATCCTGCTCGATTACCTGCATTCCTTCGCGACGCGAAGTCTGCATGACGGAGGGAATCTGGTGGAGTTCGTTTTCGCGGATGAGGTTCTTGACCGCGGTGGTATTGGTCATGATTTCCTTCGCGAGAAGGAGTCCCGAACCGTCGCCCTTTTTCAGAAGGCGCTGCGAGAATACGCCCACGACCGAATCCGCGAGCTGGAGGCGGATCTGGTTCTGCTGCGCGGCCGGAAACGAGTCGATGATACGCGAGATGGTCTGGTGGGCGCTTCGGGTGTGGAGCGTCGAGAATACCAAGTGTCCGGTTTCGGCGAGCTTGAGGGCCATTTCGATTTCTTCGCGGTCGCGCATTTCGCCGAAAAGGATGACCTGCGGATTCTGGCGCATCGCCCCGATGAGCGCGGTGTTGTAGTTCGGAACGTCGCGTCCGATTTCCTTCTGTTCGACGATGGATTTCTTATGCGGATGGATGTATTCGATCGGATCTTCGATCGTGATGATGTGCTTGGAGTAGTTGAGGTTGATTTCGTTGATCATCGCGGCGAGCGTGGTCGACTTACCCGAACCCGTCGGCCCCGTAACGAGAATGAGCCCCTGCCCTACCTTCGTGACGTCTTCGTAGATGATGGGGAGCTTGAGGTCGGAGAGCTTCGGAATGCTCGACGAAAGCTGGCGCAATACGGTCATGTAGCATCCCATCTGGAACGACACGTTGCCACGGAAGCGAGCTCCCGAGAATTCGAAGGAAAAGTCGAGGTTTTTCGTCCGCAAAAGCTGTTCGTGCTGTTCGAAAGTGATGAGCGACTGGGCGAAGCTCTTCGCTTCTTCGGGGGTCACCTTTTCGATTCCCTCGTCGATATGGACGATTTCGCCGGAAATCTTTACGCCCGGATGGGTACCGACGGTGTAGTAGAAGTCGGAACCGCGGTTGTCGATAATCACCCCGATGAGGGCGTCGCGCATCGGGTTCGCGGGAATCATCGCTTGTTCGAGCATGGGAAGGAAGGTGACTGGTTGAGGGAATGATACGGCTTTTCGGCTTTCACGCTACATCTTTTTCGCGACTTCTCCGAGCTTGAAGAGCGGAAGCATGATGGCGAGGATGATCGTACCGACGATGAGTCCGACGAAAACGATGATGAGCGGTTCGAAGGCGGCCATGATGTTGGCGATGAAGCGGCGGAGTTCGCGCGAATAGTTTTCCCCGACCTTCATGATGGACTTGCCGATCGTTCCGGTTTCTTCGCCGACCGAAACCATATGGACGAAGTCG
>JAUPLX010000026.1 GCA_030836665.1 Patescibacteria group bacterium | reverse complement strand
CGTCCGAAGAGGCGCTTCTCGACGTTTTCCATCGATACGTCGAAGAGAAAAGTGACGTCGGGGAGGAGGATTTTCGAATAGTCGTGCGCGTTTCGCACTTCTTCAAACGAAAGCCCCTGCGCGCACTGGTACGCGTAGGTCGAGAGATCGAAGCGCGAGGAAAGGATATGGGAATGCTTCAGAATTCCACGGCGGATTTCGGATTGCTCGGTACGGTCCTTTACGTAGAGCGCGACGGCCTCGTAGCCATCCTTGAATCCTTCGTTCCGGAGCTTCCGGGCGATTTCCCGACCCGATTCGGTAGCCGAAGTCGGCTCGCGGGTAACCCAAATCTGCGCGTACTTGTCTTTTTTCCGGAGGTAGGAAAAAGCCTTTTCGAGCTGGGTATCCTTGCCGGAACCGTCGAGGCCTTCGAAAACGAGGAATTTCGGGAGGGGCATCGGGCACGGAATAGGAAGATAATCGACCGGCATTGTACCAAGCCTTCGGAGAAATTCCATTCCGCTCCCGAGCGAAGGCATTGACGAAATGACGTAAATCCGTATAAACACTGATAAGTGGTTCTTACGAAAAGGAGGAACAACCATGAAAAACATAACCGAAGCGCCACGCTTCAAAACCGTCATGGCCGACGGCGTCGAGTACCTCGAAATCGCGGGGCTCCTCGTCTGTAAAACGGACTTGGTCGTTCCGTCGGAACACGTCGACGGGGAGTTCGTACATACCGACCCGGAACACCCGGAATATGGGCAATACTTTTCGCTGGACGCGGGCGTCATCCATGCCCGCTACCAAGGGCTCGCGGTGCCGACTCCGGACGAATGGGCGGACATCCTTGCTACTATCAATCCGGAGATTGGCCCAAAAGGCGGCTGGCAGGACGACGTATCGGTACGCGAAACGCTCGGTTTGAAACTCGCCGGCTTACGCTACTACTCGCCCGCCGGTTTCTACAATCAGGGGACGCACGGCAACTACTGGGCGTCTTCGCCTACGGGGACGCACGGCTACCTCGTGTATCTCTCGGCTACGCAGGCGCTCCCCGCGTCTAACGCTAACCGTGCGAACGGGTTCTCGGTCCGGTGTTTGAAGAAATAGGACCTCGGTCCGCCAAATTTTTCCGGCCTCTCGTGGGCCGGTTTCTTTTTCTTTGGAATTTCTTTGGTTGCGGAGGTGCTCCCGGTACGCTGAAATAGCAAACTCTTACGAAAAAAGCGTTTGCTATCGAAGTATAAAATCCTATAATTCTCAAAGAATTCTCCTATTATTCTCCCATGGTCTATACCACCATCACCAATATCGTAAAAAACGGCAAACGGGAATTTTCCGGATCGCCGTACAAAACGGTCCTTTCCAACAACCGCCGCATCGGCATGGTCCTTTCCCCGGAAATGGCGGAAGCCTTGGAGGAAAACGGCATTCTCGATCAAGTCCGGGAAGAACTCTGGGAACTTCATGACGAAGAAACCCGGAAAGTCGTGGAAGCTTCGAGGGTACGGGATTTTTCCGGGGCCATTTCGTTCGATGATTTTATAAAATCCCATGCGCTATAGGATCGTCGTTATCAACGAGCGCGTTTTCCTTCGCGACATGGAAAAGATCGACGCTAAAACTTCCACCGCCATCAAGACGTCCATTTTTCGGCTTGCCGAGGAGGGGCGTTCCACCGCGCAGGTAAAACGGCTCAAATCGTATCCCGTAGCGGACTTCCGACTTCGCGTAGGGGAATATCGAATATTGTTCAATTTCTCGGAGGAATGGGGAGAAATCCACCTTCTCCGAGTATTACATCGGTCAAAGCTCTATTAGACACGAAACCGCCTTGCCAAAATCCCCGTTCTCCCTATACTGCAAGCCGAAAAGTCGGTAATTTTTTCTCATGTCCGAAAGCCTCGAAAACCTCCCCGAAAACGCTCCTGGGGAGGATACCCAAGTTTCCCTTCCGGTACCCACCGCGATTTCCTACGAAGGAGACAGCGACCGGTCCATCGTCGACGAAATGGAGACGTGCTATTTGGACTACGCCATGTCGGTCATCGTCTCGCGCGCCCTTCCGGACGTCCGCGACGGTTTCAAGCCGGTCCACCGCCGCATCCTCTACGTCCTCCATGAGAACGGGCTCCGTCCCGGAGCCAAGTACCGTAAATCGGCGACCATCGTCGGTGACGTGCTCGGTAAGTACCACCCGCACGGCGACACCGCGGTCTACGATTCCATGGTCCGCATGGCGCAGGATTTCTCGCTCCGCTATCCGCTCGTCGACGGTCAGGGAAACTTCGGCTCGATGGACGGCGACGGCGCGGCGGCCTACCGTTATACGGAGGCGAAGATGACCCGCTATGCCGAGCTCATGCTCGCGGATATCGAAAAGAACACCGTCGATTTCCGTCCGAACTACGACGCGTCCCGCGAGGAGCCGTCCGTCCTTCCGACCCGTTTCCCGAACCTTCTTTGTAACGGGGTCATGGGTATCGCCGTCGGTATGGCGACCAATATCCCGCCCCACAACTTGATCGAGGTCATCGACGCGATCCTTTTCATGCTGAACCATGAGAATCCGCACGAAATCACCGTAGACGACCTTCTCGAATTCATCAAGGGGCCGGATTTCCCGACTGGGGGCATCGTGTACGACCGCAAGGCCATCGCCGCGGCGTACGCTTCCGGACGCGGCAGCGTCATCATGCGCGGACGTGCTGAGATTGACGAGCTCAAGAGCGGTAAGCGCGCCATCGTCATCACCGAAATTCCGTACCAGCTCAATAAGGCGACCCTCGTCATGAAGATCGCCGAGCTCGTTACCGAAAAAATCATCGTCGGCATTTCCGACATCCGCGACGAATCCAACTCGGAATCCGTGCGCGTCGTCATCGAACTTAAGAAGGACGCTTTCCCGAAGAAGATCCTCAACCAGCTTTACAAGCTGACCCCGCTCCAGACGAGCTTCGGATACAACATGATCGCGCTCACCGACCGCGGCATGCAGCCGAAACTGTTCAATCTCGTCGAGATCCTCGAAGAATTCGTCTTCCACCGCCGCGAGGTCGTCACCCGCCGTACCCAATACGAACTCGGCATCGCCGAAGCCCGCGCCCACATTCTCGAAGGTCTCAAGATTGCGCTCGACAACATCGACGCCGTCATCAAGACCATCAAGGCCTCCCGAACCAAGGACGAAGCCAAGACCAACCTCATGGTACAGTTCGGGCTCTCCGATAAGCAGGCCGACGCCATTCTCGAAATGCAGCTCCAGCGCCTCGCTGGACTCGAACGCCAGAAGATCGAAGACGAACTCGCCGAAAAACTCCTCCTCATCGCCGATCTCAAAGACATTCTCGCCAAGCCCGCGCGCGTTACGAGCATCGTCTCCGACGAACTCGTCGAAATGAAGGACAAGTTCGGCGACGCCCGCCGGACCGAAGTCCAGGCGGGGGGCGTCGGCGAATGGAGCCCGAAGGACACCATCCCGAACGAGGACGTGGTTATCACCCTCTCCAAGAACTCCTACGTCAAGCGCATTAAGGCCTCGGCGTTCCGCACCCAGCGCCGCGGAGGCAAGGGCGTTACGACCACGGTCAAGGACGAGGACGAAGTGAAGCTCCTCCTTTCCACGAGAAACCACAACGACCTCCTGTTCTTCACGAACACGGGCCGCGTGTTCCGCCTTCCGGCCTACGAAATTCCGGAAGCCCAGCGCACCAACAAGGGCCAGCCGATCGTAAATTTCCTCGGACTCCTGAAGGACGAAGAAATCGCCGCGGTACTCGACGCCACCAATATCCAGGGCAAGCACTACGCGCTCATTTCGAAGAAGGCCATCGTCAAGCGCATCGACGTCGAAGACACGGCGAACATCCGTTCGTCCGGCCTCATCGTCATGAAGCCGAAGGACGGCGACGAACTCGCGTTCGTCCGGACGACCTCCGGAACCGATAACATGCTTCTCGTTTCCAAGCACGGCAAAGCCATCCAGTTCAACGAAGACGACGTCCGCGTCATGGGACGCGCCGCCGCCGGAGTCCGCGGAATGCGCATCGCCGCGGACGACGCCCTCATCGAGGCCGACGTCGTCTCCGAACAGGCGAAATACGTCTTCTCGGTGACCGAAACCGGCATGGGAAAAATTACCGACGTCGAAGAATACCGCGAACAGGGCCGCGGAGGCTCCGGAGTCAAGGTCGGCGCCGTTACCGGCAAGACCGGCGACATCATCGGGGTCGCGCTCCTTTCTGAGGAAATGCGCAAGGAAGGCGAAGTCATGCTCATCTCCCGCGACGGGCAGACCGTCCGCGTTCCGCTCTCGGGCGTCCGCGTTACGAGCCGCGTCACCCAAGGCATCATCCTCGCGAAACTCAAGGACAAGAAGGACGCGTTTACCGGCATGGCCATCATGAAGGCCGGAGCCGACGAAGAAGAACTCCCGGTATCCGGAGCCGAAGGCGCGGAAAACGAGAGCCTTCCGGTAAGCGAATAGGAAACGTCAGAAAAATCCCCCGCTCGTAAGCGGGGGATTTTGTGGGCGTTTTCGGCAGATCCGCAGGGCGGACGACCGAAAATCGGATTGGTGGACGAGACGGGATTCGAACCCGCGTTACCGAGAAAGTACGTCATGCCATCTCCTACCTTCCTCCGGCTTGTCGCCGGCAGTCCCCAAATCTTGACGGTGGGCAATTCCGTCATGGTTCCGCGGGTGCGGGGCGGAGTTTGGGAAAGGGTTGCGTTCGCTACATGGACGCGAACTGGCAAAGTCTTTCGTGCCGACTCGGCACGCTTGGAGAGGTCTTCCAAGTCGGTGTTCTAGACCGCTGAACTACTCGTCCGGTGCTTTTTGAAAAGAATCTTCCGTCGGCCAACCGTTTATATCGTTCGGAAGGCATTTGTCAATATTTCTTTCGCGCCGCTACGCCGAATGCTCCATCGCCTCCACGAACCCCATAAAGAGCGGATGTGGATCCGTCGGTCGGGATTTGAATTCCGGATGCGCCTGGGTCGCTACCATGAAAGGATGGTCGGAGAGCTCGACGATTTCGGCCAAAAGCCCGTCGGGGGAAGTGGCGGAAACGACGAATCCCTTCTCTTCCATGCACGCCCGGTATTCCGGGTCGAACTCGAAGCGGTGGCGGTGGCGTTCGGACGTTTCGGTCGTTCCATAGAGTTTTTCGGCAATCGAGCCCTTGCGGATGACGCAGGGATACGAGCCGAGGCGCATCGTGCCCCCCTTTTTCGAAACGCTTTTCTGGGTTTCCATGATACGCACGACGTTATGCTTTCCCTCGGACGCGAATTCTTCGCTGTTGGCATCGGCGATTCCCAGGACGTTTCGGGCGAATTCCATGGCCATGATCTGCGACCCGAGACAGACCCCCAAATACGGAACCCGGTTTTCCCGGGCGTATTTCGCCGCGAGGATCATTCCTTCGATACCGCGGTTGCCGAATCCTCCCGGAACGCAGATGCCGTCCATGTCCGAGAGGAGCGAGACGCCCTTCGTTTCCACGTCGGTCGCGTCGACGAAGACGAGCTTCACCTTTTTCCGTTTGGCGTATCCGGCGGTACGGAGCCCTTCGTTCAATGAGAAATACGCGTCTTCGAGATCGTTGTATTTACCCACCATCGCCACCCGGAGCAGGTCTTTCGAGATTTCGATATCCCCCATGAGGCGCTCCCATTTCGAAAGGTCGCATTTTCGGTCGGGGAGTCCGAGCGCCGAGGCGATTTTTCCGGAGAGCCCGAGCGCTTCGAATTCGAGCGGAACCCGGTAGATGGAATCCGCCGTTGCCGCAGGAACGACCCGCTCGGGGCGCATTCCGGATCCGCGAGCCGTTTTTTCCAAGATATCGGCGGGAATCGCGTCGTCTGCCCGAATGAAGAGGAAATCGGGCGAAATGCCGTATCCCATGAGGGTCCGGACGGAGTGCTGGGTCGGCTTGGTTTTAAGTTCCTTGCTCGCGCCGAGGAAGGGAAGGAGCGTCACGTGGAGGAAATGACGTTTTCGCGTCCGAGATCGAGCTGGAGTTGGCGTGCCGATTCGAGAAGGTATTCGTTTTCCATATCGCCCACCGTTCCGCCGATTTCCACGATGGAAACGTCCGTCCCCGAAGTCTCGGCTCCGACGCGGATCTTTTCCTTTACGAGATCGGTCAGATGGGGGACTATCTGCACCGTTCCGCCGAGGTATTTCCCGTCGCGTTCGCGCGAAAGGATTTCTTCGTAGAGCTTTCCGGAGGTGAACGACGAAAAGCGGTTGAGGTCGGTATCGAGAAAGCGTTCGTAGTGGCCGAGGTCGAGGTCGGTTTCGGCTCCGTCTTCGGTGACGAACACCTCGCCGTGCTGGAACGGGCTCATCGTTCCCGGATCGACGTTGAGATATCCGTCGAATTTCTGACAGAATACGCGGTGGCCCATGCCCTTGAGGAGGGCTCCCACGGAGGCGGCGACGATGCCTTTTCCGATTCCGGAGAGGACTCCGCCCGTAACGAAGATGACTTTCATGCGTGGAGGGGTTATGGGTGGCGAAGGTATGAAAAAAGGGTCGGTGAGACCCTTTGGACGTTATTTGCGGAAAATGTTTCGATTCGGCGTTTCCATGCGTGAGAGTGTATTCGAAAACCGGAGTTTTCAAGGGGAATTTCGGAGTTTTTTCGGACGGTTATCCGAAGAGGGCTTTTACTGCGGAGGCATCGGCCTTTTTTTCGAAAGATTTTCGGAGTTTCGCGTATCCGGCACGGTCGACATCCAGAAAGAACGCGAGATGCCCCTTGAGTGTCGCGAGCGGGACGACCGGCTTTCCGCAGAGTTCCTTCCATACGAGCGAACGGAGCTTCATGTAGCGTTCGCGGGATATGCGGGGCTTCTTGTTGTTGACGACGAGTCCGGTGACGGTTTGGCGGGTGTGGTCACGGTATACGCACGTCTTTTTCTTTTTCGCCCGGAATCCGAAACGGGGGAGGATGCCGTCCTCGATGATGCGGATGGCGTTGACGATTTTCGAGTCGTCCGAAGAAAACGTGATATCGTCGGCATACCGGGTATACCCCACGTTTCCGTCATATTTTTTCAAAAGGGCGAGTATCGCCTCGTCTACCGGGACGAAGCCGAAATTCGCGATGAACGGGGACGTCGGCGCCCCTTGGGGAAGGGAACCGCGGTAAGTAGTGAGTCGGACGAGCTCCGGAATCTCCGTTTCGTTCGCCAACCCCATGCCCTTCAGGGCTTTTTCGACCTTCGCTTCGGTAAACGAGGGAAAAAAGTCCTCCACGTCGATATTGACGACGACCTTCTTATTCGCATGGGCTCGGGCGTTATCCCAGAGACCCTTTCCCCGACGGAATCCGGAGACGTAGTCCGGGAGTCCGACGGAAGTGTCGAGTATGAAAAGAAGTCTCTTCTGTGCCGCCTTGAGCGCGGCTGAGGGCGCGCTGATGGTACGGGGGGTTCCGTCGCGCTTGGGGACGGTGAATTCGTGGTATTCTTGGGGGATGTCCTTGGAGGAAGCGAAGAATTTGGAAATTTTGGCGCGGGAAGCGCGCACCTTCTTTTCTTTCTCTGCCCGTAAAGAAGAGCGCGTCGCCGTTACGAACGTGAGAACCGTTACTACGACAATCGCAAAATAGGCGATTGTTCCAAACTGGGGATAGTTCGCGATGAAGAACGTGGATCCGAGGATTCCGACTATGACGATTCCGACGAGCCCAAGAGTCTTCCAATCCATATTCGAAAGGATAAAAAAACGGGAGCGATACGCCCCCGTCGCCCTGCTATTCGTTTCCGATGATTTCGTCAATTCCGCAGGAATTTACGGAAATCATCGAACAAACTTGATTCGTCCACAGCGATGGAGCATCGCCGAAAAAACCAGGGACGCGAGGATTCTACCGCAAGCGGAGAGCCGAATCAAATCTTTTTCGCCGCGCTTACAGCGGCCAGACCATGATGTTGGTGGAGGGGGACTGCCAATCATAATTGACCGTATAGCTTGTTCCTCCGTACACCATGAGGTAATACGTGTACGTTCCCGGGGCGAGATCGACGTATCCCTCCTGAAACGTCGTATGCCATCAGGTGTCCAACATATATTCATACGTACTCCCCATTCCAGTAGGAACTCCCGTGACGGAACTACTCGTGGAATTGGCAACGGTAGTGAGCATATAATTCCCCGCCGACGTGTAATATCCCATAGCCTTGGAAGTTATCCGGTACTTCCGATTCGGTCCGGGCGGAACGGTGAACGTCACCGAGGTACCCATATACTGCCATCCAGCCGCGCTGCTGGTGTAGACGGAGCTTCTATTTGTAGTGGAAATGACGGGCGCCTGATTCACGTTGGCCGCGGTAATGGCCCCGTTGACTTCGAGTTTCGCGGAGGGGGTAGTAGTGCCAATACCGACGTTACCGCCTGATGTAATGCGCAGCTGCTCCGAATTATTCGTTCCGAGGATTAACG
>JAUPLX010000025.1 GCA_030836665.1 Patescibacteria group bacterium | reverse complement strand
TGGCGCAGTCGGAGACCATTCGCTGGATGATGCGCGATATCGGTATCGGTGCCGTCGAGAAGGCGACGAAGTAAGGATTCAAGTTGTATCGGCCGAAGGGCTGCGAACACTGCGGATTTACCGGAGTCCGCGGCCGCGTGGGTATCTACGAAGTGCTTCATTTTTCCAATTCCGTGCGCGATCTCGTACGCCAAGGGGAAAGTCCCTCGAGGATTTTGGAGGAAGGGCGTAAGAACGACCTCATCCTCATGCGCGAAGACGGGGTGCTTAAAGCCATGCGGGGAAAGACCACGCTCGAAGAAATCTTCGCGGCTATCGGATAGTTCAACCGTGAAAAACCGCCCTCTCCGGGCGGTTTTTTTACATGCGTAGTCCCCGCTATCTTCATTCGCCCCCGTCCCTTATCTTTCCTGGATTGCGCGGACGGACGAGACCTTCTTCGTCCGCATATCGATGGAAAAAACCAAATCGGATGCCCCGTCGGTTTTTTTCGCATAGGTGACGGATACCGATTCCGGAACCGTACCGTCCGCATTCGAATTTTTCCACGAGGAGTCCGCGACCGGATTCGCGTATGCCGAAAGGTCGACGTTCCAATCCTGTGCGAATTTCCGGGTAACCCCGACGAGTTCCTCGTCCGTCGGAACGTTTTCCATGCTTAGCGCGCAGCTTCCCGATTCGCAGGGCGTTTCCGGCCATTTGGAATAGTCACGATCGAGATCGACGAGTCCGTCGGGCCGTACCGAAGCCGAGAGCCCTACGCTTCCGACGTTCGCGAACCCGGTTCCGGAATAGGAATCGGACGGACCGGACGAAACCGTCGCGGTATCCGCTATCGGAGCCGACATTTTCATCGAAGGAGCCCCCGCGGGCATTAATGCGGCCATCGGTTCGGGCGCTTGCGTCGAGAAAGCCATCGTTTCCGCGGAACCGTCGGAGGCATCGGAATTTTCCGTCGCGGAAACCGGAGCGGTTTTTTGAATTGCGTCGGTCTTTTGGCTGATTTCCGCCAGAACCGGTACGTCCGCTGGAGCAGTTTTTTCGATCTTCGCGAGCGGTTTTTCCATACCTCCCGCCTTCCGAATTTCTTTCGGACCGCGGTCTCCCTCTTCCTTAAGAACGGCTTTTTCTTCCGGTTCCGCATCCGTAACGACGGTTCGCGGCACCTTCGGAACGGCGATATTTCCCGGTCGGTCAAAGAGTCCGAGCGTCGAGGCGATGGCGGCGATGCCCGCGAAAGCGACCGGAACGGAGAGAAATTTTACCAAAGACGCCCATTTTCAAAATCCGGACGCTTCTCACGACGCTTCCGCTTCGGCGAGAAGCCTCGAGCGCAAACGTTCGAGAAAGGCCGGATTGGCGACGTACGTTTTCGGCTTTGCGGAGAGCATTTTGTCCACCAAATCCAAAGTCGCGTTTTCTTCGTGGGGTCATCCGGGAATTTTCGTCAGTTCGGAGACGATTCTCCGGGCGTCGGTCGTATGGGGCATGCTGGGAGAATTATCGGAAAAGGAGGACGAAAAAGAAAAGGTAGGTAACGTTCGAACGAACGTTTTCGAGAACCCGGGAGACGATTTTTTTACAGTTGTCGACGGATTTTCCGGTGATGGCGGCGATGCCTTCGTACGGAAGGTCGTCCCAAACGCGCAAGATGAGGATTTCCTTATGTTCGCTTCCGATGGTATCGAGGTATCCGAGTATTCGCGCTACCGTATCCGCGTTATCGATCCTCGCCGCATGGTTTTCGTTATGGCTCGCTTTCCCCGAAAGATCCGCCTCGTCCAAGTCGTTCGTCGGTTTTCGGCCCCGGTAACGGTCGATTACGGCGCTTCTGGCGACCGAATAGGCGAAACGCCGGATCGCGTCGGCGTCATCGGGCAGTTTTCCGTGCCGAAGCATGCGGAAAAACGTATCGGAGACGGTTTCTTCGCGCTCGATTTCGTCTTCGACGCGATATCCTACGTACCGGCAGATATCCCGGGAGAGCAGGTCGAAAATAGCTCCGAACGAACGTCGGTCTCCCCGGTTAAAAGCTCGCGCTGCTGATTCGATCCGTTCGATGTCGGTCATTTCTTCGGTGAAAATTTCGGATGCGGTCGCAATCCGTATGACGCAGTATTGTACGAAAGGTGACGAAAAAGTCAGGAAAAAGACTCCTATCCTCCGTGCAAACGTTTCGCGATTTCTTTTTCGAAGCGAATCGCGAGCTTGGGCGAGACGATTTCTTTCGCCGAAAGGTCTTCGAGAATGGCCTCTTCCGCCTCGATGAGCGATTTTTCCGTCAGCTTCGCGCTGAGCCGGCGAAGTTCGGTCTTATGGTTCCGGAAAAGCGTCCGCCGTTCTTTCTCGGCATGCGACCGGAAGCCCTCGTAGAGTTCGACGACTTCCGAGAATTCCGCGCGATTGCCGACGAAATCGACTCTGCCGAGTTCCACGAGCCCGTCGAGGGCCTTTTCGATGACGATGTGAATCGTGCGCAGTTCGAGGTATTTTTCTTTCACCGGTTCGATTTTCGGTTCCAGCCGGTCGATGAGGTATTCGCTCAAACGTTCGAAAATATCGGCTTTCTGACCTTTTCGCTTCACTCGGTCGATCTGCGATTCGCCTTTTTCCACGCGGCGTATTTGCGCCGCGACGCGTTTCATGATCTTCTTGAAAACCGGCTCGGGGATTTCGCCGTACTTATAGAGGTGCTTGAGCCAGAATTTTTCGATGCCGAGCGCATGGAGCGCCGCGACCCGGCGTACGAGGTTTCCAAAATCGGCCCCCTTCTTTTCCATGAGGATTTCGGCGTCCTTTCGGGCATCCGCCAGCATTTTTCCGTATTTTTCGGAAAGCAGGCGCTCTTCTTCCGTATCGATGTATCCGTGCTTCCGGACCTGTTTTATTTTCGCGAGCGCTTCGGACGCCATGAGGATGCGCCCTTCGGCATATTCGAATTCTTCGATTTCATGGAGCGCGTCGATCTTGAAGCGCCGAATGAGCGGCGCGATGGTGATGGTCTTCACGAATACGCTGAACATGACGCAGCCGAGCGTGAGCGATAGGAGGAAATCGCGTACCGAAACCCCCTCGACCGACCAATTCGGCAGCGTGAGGGAAACGGGCACGAGAAGTACCATTACGACCGCAAGCCCTCCGCGAAGCGCCCCCCATGAGAGTACGTGTTGCCAGGATTTCGGGACGCGCTCTTCGGTCTTGGAGAAATTGAGAATGGCGAAGACGGGGTACACGCTCGCCGCGCGGGCGAGTATGACCATCGGAATCGCGAGGATGATTGGGAGCAGGAGCGGTCGCCAATCGACGTCGACGTTCACGAGCATCATTCCCACGAGTACGAAGACGAGCCCATTGGTAACGAAAGCGAAGAAGCTCCAGTATTTTTCCATGACTTCTTCCACCTTCGGGCTGATTTTATACCGTCCGTAATTTCCCAATACCATCGCCGCCGCTACCGTCGCGACGATGCCGGAAACGGGGAGTACGTAGTGGTTGACGGCTTCCGCGATGAGGAAGGTCGAGTGGGCGAGCGCGAGCGAAAGGGTGATTTCGAGATGTTTCTCGTTGCGTATTTTTTGAATGACCTTCGAGAAAACCGTTCCGATGAACGCTCAAAGCAGTATTCCTACGCCAAGCATCGAAGCGAAGGAGGCGAGTCCTTTGAAGACGGGGTACGCGCTTCCGAAGAACGAATGCCCATGTACGAAGAATGTTTCGAACATGCTCGAATGCCCGTTCGTCGGAACCCCGGAAGAAGCCTGCGATTCGACGATTCCGAGCACGACGAGAAAGAGCGCGATGGCGGTCCCGTCGTTGAAGAGGCTTTCCCCTTCGAAGATGAGGTTGAGGCGGCGGGGGACTCCGAGTTCTTTGAATACCGCGAGTACCGCCGCAGTGTCGGTAGCCGATATGAGGGCGCCGAAAAGGAGCGTGACTTCGAGCGGCACGTCGATGCCGAACAGAAGGAGTCCGTACCGCATCCCGAAGGCGATGAAAAACGCCGAAATGATGAGCGAAACGACGGAAAGGAGGCTTATGGAGCGGATGTTCCGAAGAAGTTCCTTATACCGGACGTTGTATGCCGATTCGAACAGCAGAATGGGGAGGAATACGTAAAAGAGCATCTCCGGAGTCAGTTCGAAGTCGTCGAGAAATCCGGCGAATCCGAATTTCGTCACGAGCGCGATCGTCATGCCCGCCGTTACCAATGCCACCGTCGCGGGAATTTTCGAACGTCCCGCCCAATACGAAACCCCCGCCGCGATGACGAGAAGGAGAACGAGCGAGAGCGTGGAGAGGAAGAATGAGGACATGTCGGCAGGGCGGTTCCGTCATAAGAAGGTAGGCCGTATTTACTACCCGCGGGGCCTCGGAAGTCAAGGGTATCCTATCCGAGACGTTCCGCTTTGTCGGTTTTTTCCCAAGTGAAGAGGGGGTCGTTCCGTCCGAAGTGCCCGTAGGCGGCGGTTTTGGAATAGCGGGGTTTCAGAAGGTCGAGCATCGCCACGATACCTTTCGGCCGAAGATCGAAATTCGCGAGGACGATTTTTTCGATTTCGCTATCCGGAACGATACCGGTTCCGGCAGTGTCGACGGAGACCGAAACCGGTTTCGCGACGCCGATGGCGTACGCGATCTGAATGAGGCAACGCTTGGCGAGGCCGGCAGCGACGACGTTTTTCGCGACGTAACGTCCGGCGTACGCGGCCGAACGGTCGACCTTCGAGGGGTCTTTGCCGGAGAACGCTCCGCCCCCGTGCGGGGCGGAGCCGCCGTAGCTGTCGACGATGATCTTCCGGCCGGTAAGTCCGCAGTCGCCCATCGGTCCGCCGATGACGAAACGTCCGGTCGGATTGACGAGGTACCGGGCGTTCTTCCGGAGTCCTTCCGGAATTACCGGCTTGATGAGGGTTTCGATGACGGCTTCCTCTATCTGTCCGTGGGTGACGTCCGGGTGGTGCTGCGTGGAGATGACGACGGTATCGACCTCGACCGGTTTGCCGTCGACGTAACGGAACGTGACCTGCGATTTCGCGTCCGGACGGAGCCACGCGAGGGTTTTATCCTTACGAAGGCGCGCTTGGCGTTCCATGAGGCGGTGCGAATAGAAGATCGGAGCGGGCATGAAATCGGGGGTCTCGTCGCAAGCGAAACCGAACATGAGCCCCTGGTCTCCGGCTCACTGGTCCAAGTCGATGCCCTGCCCTTCGTTGACCCCTTGGGCGATGTCGGGGGATTGTCTGTCATAGCAAACCATGACGGCGAGGGTGTTCCCGTCGTAGCAGAGTTCGGAGGAATCGTAGCCGATTTCCACGATCTTCTTCCGGGCGATTTGGATGTAGTCGACGTTGGCGGTGGTGGTGATTTCTCCAGCCAGCACGCAGAGGCCCGTGTTCACGAGCGTTTCCGCCCCCACGCGGGCGTGCGGATCTTCCGCGAGGACGGCGTCGAGAATCGCGTCCGAAATTTGGTCGGCCACTTTGTCGGGATGTCATTCCGAAACGGATTCGGAAGTGAAGAGGAATTCTTTGGACATGGTATTTCGGATGGAATGAAGGCCTCTGGCGTTCGAAAATAAAACCCTCTTTTCGAGAAGAGGGTTTGGGATCGTTACCTGAAGGGCATCTATCGCATCTCTCCCCTCGAAGGGGCAGGAAGGAGCACCGGTTTTCCAATCCTTTGGGGGACTTGTAGTTGGTTGCTGCGACGCTCGAACGGGCCTGTTTCCCTCGCGTCATCTCTTGATGTTGCGGATATCCTATCCGATATTTTTTCGGTTCCAAACGGAAATCGTTTCGGAATGAAAAAACGCCCCGGACGGGGCGTTTTCGGAGGCTTTCGGAAATTCAGACGATTCCGAGAGCCGCGGCGTTTTTCCAATTCACGAGGAATGGAAACAAGCCGACCAATGGCCAGAAAAACGGCATTGCGAATCCCGTGAAAACGAGTCCGATGAGCCATTCCGCGGCGAGCAGGAGACAGAATGCCAAAACGAGCGTGACTCCCGTGAAAACGAGTGCGGCGACTCCCATGGCGTCTCCTCCGGTAATAAGGAACCTCCACCAAATCATCAACGCGGTCGTAATCGAATTCACGATGACGAACGCGCCTACGTAGCTGGGTGAGAATCCGGGATACAACATGGCCAAAAGCCACATGATTCCCGGACCGAGAACCAACGACGCGATGAAGAATCCCGTCACTACCTTCATCCACTGTGCCTTTACCTGCGCGATCTCCTCTTCGCTCGGAAAGTGCGTTTCTCCATTTTTGCCAATCCAAATTTCCATCTTTTCCTCCTAGTTTTCGAAATCGGACGCATTCGTTTATACGGATGTTCCGTAAAAAGGCAACTTCGAGAAATCTCTCTCGAACGCCGTTCCGAATTACGGAAATTCCCATTTTCGTCGGATGCGGATTTGCATTCCCCCGTAGGCGGACTATTATCACGAAGAACCCCCACCACATATGAACGCACCAAGGCTTTCGGTCGGGAAAACGTTTCTCCTTTCCCTCCTCTTCGCGGCAGTGTTTTCCGGAGTCTACGCTTCGGTACGTGACACGGCCCTCGTTTCCGCCGGTGTTGAAAACCCGCTTGTAAAGCGGTTTTTTTTCGACTACGGATACGCTGCCGGTCCGGCACTCGCGCTTCTGTTTTATCTCGTATTCCTTTTGGCGGCCGGACTGAAAAACGCCGTCGGATTGAAACGTTTCGTGTCGGGAAACGCCGTCGTCGCGACACTCACGTTCGCGCCCGTCATCGCGTTTTCTTATTTTCTCGTTACTTACGAACCCCGCCATACCGAAATCGCCCGAGCGATTATCGACTTTTTCGGCAAACCCCTCCTTTCGGCCTCGCTCGCCGCGTGCGCCGTGGCTTTCGCGTTCGCAGTACTCGGTATCGTTTTGAAAAATCCGGCCGAAACCTCCGGAAAATAACCCCCCGCCATATGCGTGCCACCGTGCGTTTTTGGAACGTCGCGCTCATCGCGCTTTCACCGTTTTTCCTTTCGTCCTGCGATTCCGTACTCGCCGGTATCGGAGGCCTCATGTGCGCTCTCGCGCCCGATAGCGACCACTGTTTCCAATGGTCCGCCGTGCAATCGGGCGATCCCGAACAGTGCGCGAAGATCAAATGAACCAAGTTCAAGGACATGGGTTCCAATCCTCCTCGGGACAAGTGTTACCTGACTATCGCCGAAAATACGGGGAACTACTCCTCGTGCGACAAAATCGCCGGAGGCCCGATGTCGTATTCGAAAACCGAATGCGTTTCCGGAACCGCGATGAAGAAAGACGATCCGGAAGGATGTAAAAAACTGTCCAATTCGTCTTCGGAATACGCGAAATGCGTCGGCGCGGTGGCTTCTCCCGAAAAGATAAAGGCCCGCGACGCCGAGTTCGAGAAACTTCGGGAATCGCTCTCCGACGATCCTCAGGACAAAGAGCTCCGCGCGAAATACGAGGCGGCGAAAAAAGACCTCAATTCCCGTTACGAGATGATGGACCCCGCAGCGAAATCCGGATATTTCAAGGCCCGCCGCGAAGAGACGATGAAGGACGTGGAAGACGAGGACGTCCGACAATCCATTGCCAAGGATTTCAACCAGTACAAGGCGAAAAATCCGAACGCCTCGTTTACGGATATGGTAAACAGTCTCGACGAGACGACCGACCGGCAGAAGCTCCTTAAGGATATCGACGAAAACGCGAACCGGCTCGTCGACGACATGAAGGGGAAACTTTCCGACTACGTCGATGGAAAAATGGAGGACGCCCAAGGCGCCGCCGCCGACAAAGCGGGGGAGTGGATCGACAAGAACGCGAGCGAGTCCATGAAATACCAGCTCCAGCGCCTTTCTTCGATGAAGGAAAAATACGACAAGGCTTCCGAAACGTACAAGGACCTTCAGGAAAAATACGGCAAGGTGAAGGCGGTATACGACGAAGCCGTCGCGATTCAATCCAAGGTGAAGGAATTCGACAAGATGGTCGGCGAAGGGAAAATCGACGAGAAACAGGCGAAGGTGCTCAAGGGCGCCGTTATTCTCGGCAAGGGGCTCGAATACGTCACCGGCTACGTTCCCGTGTTCGGAAGCACGGTTTCCACCATCAGCAAAGAAACCTTTGAGACGGTCGTAAAGGTCGCGACGAAACGTGCCGAACGTTCGCACGGGCTCGATAATTGCATGAGCGATCCCGAACACTGCGATCCGGACGGGATTTCGGCATATTAGCCGTCACCCCCGTTTTCTTTAGAATTTCACGCACTTCATGAGGTCGTGGCAGACCTTCGCCCGAATGGTATCGTGGTCGGTGATGCCGAATTTCCCCACGAGACGCGGTTCGGGCTTCCGCGAGAGCCCCGAGATGACGAGGTCGATGTTGACGTACCCGTAGCGCTCGTCGGTGTGGTGGTACCAAAAAACGCAGTTGACGATGAGTTCCGCGCCGAATTCCGGATCGCTGATACGGAGGCGGATGTTGTTTCTCGCGGACATGACGGAATCTATCCGGAAATGCCCCCACTCGGTTTCCTCTTCGAAGGTACGGTCCAAGAGGTCGATGAGCTTTTCGAGCTCCTCTTTGTATTTGCCCGTGAATCGGGATTTCGATTTGATCGATTTCCTCCACAGGTCGTCCATGCTCAGCGTGTATTTCAGCAAATTCCGCGTTTTTTAGGATGTCGTAATTATTCGGTTTCCGTATCGACGGCGTTTCCGAATTCCTCGTAGAGGGCGTAGTAGTTTTCGACGAATTTCCGAACCGCTCCGTCTTTCGGAAGGAATACCCCGTTTTCCGATACGGCGTACTCGCTGAGGAATATCGAGGCGTCTTCTTTGCGCAAGTAGGCTTCCGCGAGTTTTCCGTAGTGGCGGAGATATGCCGATTTCAGGGCTTCGTAGGTGTCGCCGTTCAGATTCAGTTCGACCAAACCGTCTCCATTGATGAAGATTGTTCCCGAACCGAAGAGGATATCTAAGTGGATGAGGGCCTCGCAGTAGTACGGACGGACTTCCTCTTCCTTCATCCAACCGATGAGGCCGATGGACCGCATGACGAGATCGACGACGACCGGTTCTTTCAATTCTTCCCTCGGGTTCAGGAAGAACGCGACGACTCCTCCCGACGTGGCCTTCCATTCTTCGACGTTTTTCGAATTTCCGCTCGCGTTCATCCGACTTTCCGTATCGAGCTCCATCCAGAGGGTGTGTCCGAATTCGTGTCCGATCGTTTCGGTGTCGTAGAGTTCGTAGAACCGTTCGTCCGGACCGAATACGACGTCCTTCCGCTTCTGGCGGAGCCCCTTTTCCACCGTAAGTCGGTTCAGCTTCATTTGCGGACGGGCCCGGTACTGTTTGAGAACGTTCTCGGCAAAGGAAAATATCTTCTTTCCGTGCCGTTTGCTCACTTCCGCGTCGTTCGGCACCACTTGGGCCGACGGCAATCCCGTAAGGCACGATCCGTAATAGAACATGGGCGCCGAAACGTAGAGTTGCGTCCGATTGAGGCTGCTGAGGGAAAATACGTACGCTTCCGATTCTTCGGAGAGTCCCAATTCCCCCGCGAACTTCCGGAAGGCGGTTTCCATCCCGCCTTTGGCGTTCGATTCGAAGAGGGAATCGTTCTTCAGTCGGAGATCCCACTCCGGTGCTACCGCTTTTCGGAATTTGTCTTCGTAGTATTCCAGCGGGTGTCCGATTTGGAAGGGCGTCCGTATACCCATCCATGCCACGTCCACGTCCGCCCATCTCGCGACGAGGGAATCGACGTCGGTCTCCAGGAAGGCGGTTTTCAATGCCCGGAGATACGAAACGTACGCGTCCTTTTGTCCGTAGACCACGTCTTCGAGCCCTTCGAGGGAGGTGACGAAAGCGTCGAGCGCGGCCACGATGTCGGCGACTTCCCGGGGGAACGCGTCGACATAGGCAAGCACGACGTAGCCGTCCCCGCATTCCCGAAGTACGGAATACGACCGATCGGCGATTTCACCCCCGTGTCCGCGGTCGAAGAGACCGTTTTCCGCCAAGTATCCCATGACGGCTCCTTGGTCGCCTCCGAACCGTTTTTCGAGCTTCCGGTTCAATCCGTTGATCAGATAGCCGTTCCAGGCCTTATGGAACCGGTTGAAGGCCAACCCGGTAGAATGAACCCCGCGCAGGAGTTGTCGGTAGAAGGGGGTGAGGAGTCCCATGCCTTCGATTTCCGAAATCAGCGCCTCGTGCAGGCGTACGTGGTATTCTTCGGCGAATTCGAACGCCTTCAGAAGCACGGCGTCCTTTTCTTCGGCGGGGAGTCCGATTTCTTCGAGGTGGTTTTTCAATCCGTCTTCACGGAGATTGGCAAGGCGGACATAAGCGGCGTAGCGGGTCTTGTCGGTCTTTTCGAGTCCGGCACGCTCCAGAAGGGCTTCGAGCGTATCGCGGGCCGTCCCCGGTTTCGACAAGCCTTCTACGAGCGAATTGAGATCGGAAGTTCGTTTCGCGATGAGCGAATGGACCCGGTCGATGTCGGCGCGCATCGAAAGCGCGTTCGCGCTCAGGAGGGACCGCACGTCCATGGAGACGCCCGGTACGGGAGTTTCTACGGTCGCGGGGGTTTCGCGCGTGGATTCGGGGACGTTTTCGGGCATGGGTCGTTTCTTAGAAGTACCTTATGAAATCTATAACTATTTTACGTGGTAAGTCAATCGTCCGAGGGCCTTCCGTATTGCCCAGTTCTTACGATCGGATGTCCATAACGTCGAAATCGTCGTTCTTCAGATCCTCAAAGAGGATGATGAGGTATTCCCCGAGTTTCTTTTT
>JAUPLX010000005.1 GCA_030836665.1 Patescibacteria group bacterium | reverse complement strand
GGCGCCGATGGCGCGAAGAATTTCTCGATCGTCCTCAAGGACGCCCAGAACAATCCGAGCACTGCGGCGAACGTCACCATTACCGCGGACCGCACCGCCCCTTCGGTCGTCTCCATGCCGTCTTCGGGAGTTTCCCATAACGCGGCTACCGTTACCTTCACCATCGGCGAAACCGGAACCGGATACTACCTTGTCCAAGCCGGTGGCGGCGCTCCGAGCGTAGGTACCGTCGTTTCTTCCGGAACCCCGGTATCGCTTACGGCGAACGTCGGACAGGCGGTTTCCCTTTCGGGACTTTCGGCAGCGACCGCGTACGACGTATATTTCGTAACGAAGGACGCTCTCGGAAATACGTCGCTCTCGGTCTCGACCGTTTCGTTCACGACTTCCGCGGCTCCAAACACCGCCCCGACCATCTCCACCGCCCCGACCAACCAGACGACCGGAAAGAATACGTCTTCCGCCGTCGGAATGACCGTTGCCGATACCGAATCCGGCGCCGCGGCAGTTACCGTTACCGCCACCTCTTCGAACCAATCCATCGTCAAGGATGCGAACGTCGTCGTCAGTGCGGGTGCCGGAGGCAGCCGTACTATTACCGTCACTCCGGAAGCCGGAGCTACGGGTACCGTCACCATAAACTACGTGGCTACCGACGGCGGAGGACTTACCGCGAACGGAAGCTACACCGTCACCTTCACGAACGCCGCACCGGTCATTTCCGCGAGCGTTTCGAACCAATCCTACGATCAGAACGCCGCGATTTCCGCACTCACTCTTCCATCGGCGACCGACGCGGACGTCGGAGAAACCGTCACCTACTCGGTTTCCGCTCTTCCGGCAGGACTTTCCTTCAATTCGGGAACGCGCCAGATTACCGGAACCCCGACCGGCACCGGCACTACCACCGTCACCTATACGGCTACCGACGCGAGCGGCGCTACCGACACCAAGACCTTCGACATCGTCGTTTCGGCGAACGTCGCGCCCGTCATGAGTGGCGGCGCAATCGGACTGTCCAGCGGCCTCAACGTCACCATAGCAGCGACACCTCTGAATATCAGCGATACCGGACCTATGACCGTTACGTTCGTGGCGGACAATGGCGGACGGTACAATATTACCGGTGCTTCGGGAGGCTCCGTTTCGAATAACAATTCTTCTTCCGTCACCATTACCGGAGCTACTACGGGAGCCATTACCTTTACGTTCACGCCGCCTTCTACCGATACGAACGGTATCGGTGGGGAATCCTCGACGATTACCGTTACCGACTCCGGCGGACTCTCGACCTCCCTGAACGATTTCGTTTTCTACTAAATTTCATAGGGGCATATTTTCCCCTCCGCCTTGCATTCCGATGCGCTCTGATATAATGCGCGGAAGGGCCGACCTCGGGCGACTTTGAAATTTGACACGAACCCGAACCGATCATGATTCGGATAAAGAAGATCCTTGCTCTCGTTACCGCAATCTGCCTCGTCATCGAGACGGCATTTCCTGTCGCGGTAGTGTTCGCGGGATCTTTTTCCGGCGCTATCGCGTACGTTTCGCCCACGGCTCCGGTAAAGATCAATCCCGGCTCGAGCTTCGTACTCAAACTCGCCGGCGTCAATACCACCGGTACCGCCGGACCTTCGCCGTACGTGGCGTTTTCGGCTACCCAAACGGGATATTCGCTCGTTTCGGCAGGCTCGGGGTTCATTACCACAGGGGGTATCACGACGTACTACCCGGTAACGGGATTCGATTCCGGTTCGTCTACCGGAACGCTTTCCGCGTCCCTTCCGACCGCTCTCGCGTCGTACGGGCTTTCCGGCGCGACGATCGGAATTCCGTCGAACTACCCGTACAAGACCTTCGATTTCACGGCCACGTTCGGCGCTACCGGTCTCGGACCGGCGTTCAAGACGGGGTCCGTATCCGTCGACGTCGTTCCCCATTTGCAGTCCGCGACGTTTTCGAAATCGGCCATTATCAACAATTCCACCGATTCTTCCGTCCTTACGGTCACCGTTCTCGATAGGAACGGATGTTCCGATATTTCCACCGTCATCGCCGACCTCACTTCGCTCGGCGGGTCGGCGATACAGGGGTTGTCGTTCCAATCGTGCGATCCCGACGCGGTGACCGCCACCTACGTTTCCTCGGCCATAACTACGGGGGTCGGTACTGGACTGAAGACTATCCCCATCACGGTTACCGACGCGGCCGGACACGCCCAAGCTTCCGATTCGCTTTACGCTTCCGAAGACCTCGTCTCCTCGGCTTCCATTACGGTCAATTCCCCTACGGCCCCCGTCGTTACCGTATCTTCGGTTTCTCCGAACCTCATCCGCGCCGGACAGAGCGCGTCGGTGACTTGGCAATCGAGCCAAACGGGCACGTACCGCGTATACGCCGGTTCCGGAGCTGCTTGCGGTAACGGATCTCCCGTGGAAACCGGCACCGTGACGACGGCGAATTCCGACATCGTTTCCACGGTAACTTCCGCCCCGCTTACGGAGGGTCTCAATCCCATAGCGGTTTGCGTGCAAAATTCCGAACCGACGGAATGATCGGTTTCCACGAGCATTACGCGCGACTCCGTAATCCCCACGACGAACGTCCTCTCGTACTCGAACAACATCGTTTCCCAAGACGTCTCCGTTTCTTTCTCCGCGAACGAAGCGGGTACCTACCGGGCATACGTCAATAGCGTCGATACCGGAGTTTCCGGTTCGTATTCCGGCGGAAGCGTTCCATTGGGCATTACGGTACCCAATTCGGCTTTCACCGTGGATCCGGGAAACAATACCCTCACCGTCGCCGTTACCGATGCCGCGGGAAACGCCGGGACTTCCGCCGCGGTAACGGTATACAAGGACGGAACTCCCCCGCCCCCGGTCGTTTCCGTAGCGCTCTCGGATTGCGATTTCCTTTCGAATTCGACAACGCCTTGCGAAGCCCTCGGGAATCCCCGTTCGGGGATGAGCGGGCGGGATTTCGCCGTTTCGTGGGGACTTCCGCCGGATACCGCTTCCGGAAGTTTCGAATCGTACCGGATATACGTATTGCCCGAAGGCACGGCCTTTACTGGTACGGGTACGCAGGTTCCCGTGAAGACGCTCTTCACGTTTTCGCAGACCGGCGTCGTCCTCGACGATTCGATTTCCGCGGATTCGCTCGGTACGGCCTTACCGCAGAGCGGGACGGGCAACTACGTCGCCCACGTCGTAGTCCGTAAGGCCAACGGGCTCGAATCCGCCGTCGCGTCTTCGGCGACGGCTACCGTTACGGCCGACGTGATCACGTATCCGGTTTTTTCTTCGGCGGCCTTCACGTCCAATACCGGAATCACGCTCGCG
The DNA here is from genome assembly GCA_030836665.1 of Patescibacteria group bacterium. Lineage (GTDB taxonomy): Bacteria > Patescibacteriota > Gracilibacteria > BD1-5 > UBA2023 > JANJWP01. Next base: position 502 of record JAUPLX010000005.1, on the reverse strand, counting down.
TATTCGAAACCCCTCTCGACGAACCTTTCCGGTTACGACGCGTCGAAACTTTCCTCCCCTTCCGGATGTTTCCTTATGGATTTCACCTCCGGAACCGGAGCGAAATCCGCTTCGGGCAATACGGTGACGTTCGCGGTGGAACCTCTCGGAGACGGTTCGAAAACCTGTGGCGACCTTTCGGCGCTCCCCGGGCTCGTACGCGATTCGGAAGACCTCTCGAACGAAGATTCCGCCACGGGACGAACCGTAAGCGATTCCCAGTTCCCCGCCGCCGTCCTGACGAGCCCCGCTTCGGGGTCTTTCATTTCCGGCGCCGGAGGGTTCACCCTTCTTTACTCGCTTTCCGAGAACATGAGCGGAGCCACGCTCTCCGCCGAATTCACCGACGCTTCCGGATCGGTCGTTTCCGCCTCGCTCGCTTCGGCGGCGACGTCGGGCAACCGTTCGAAAACGCTGACGGGGTCGGTCGTCGGACTCGTCGACGGGAAAACGTATTACCTTC
>JAUPLX010000024.1 GCA_030836665.1 Patescibacteria group bacterium | reverse complement strand
CCGGAGGAGCGGAGATTTTGAATTTCGCGTTGTTTGAATTTTTTTCCTTTCCCGTCCCCGGAGGAACGGAAAGGACAGAAAGACCGTCGGCCTTCCTGTGCGTCGGATGTTAAGGAGCTGCCCGTTTAAAAACGGACCCTTCGAAAAGGGCCCGCATATCTTATGGGTTTTAGATGACGTGTCAAAAGAAAAATAGGCGAATGCAGGGTAAGCGGGAGGTCGGCAGTTACCGGTAGTTCCAGGGCTATTGGGCGATAGCGGCATCCTCCGTGACGACCACCGGTTCTTCGATGACGAAATCCTTCATCGGCGAATAGAAATCGAGTTGTTTTACGTCGATATTCGAAACGACCCGGTCAAGAAGGTCGGAGAGTTTCATTTCTTCTTGAGTGCCGTTTACCATGTCCTTAAGCTGGCATATCCCCTTCTTCGCTTCCATGATACCGATAATGGCGACGTAGCGGGCACCGAGGCGATTCGCCTTCTTCATCTGCACCTTGAGCGAGGGGGTTCCGAGAGAAAGCATCGAGTTGATGCCGCGATTGCGGGCTTCGATACTGAGCGGAAGGATGAGTTTGGTGGCTTCTTCGCCGAGTTGGATGAAATAGAGGTGGATGACGTCTTTGTTGCGGAGCTTGACGCCAGTATCGACGAGCGCATCGATGAGGCGTTCGGCACCCATGGCGAACCCTACGGCCGGAACGGCCTCCTTGTGTCCGATGTTCTTCGAAAGGTCGTCATAGCGCCCTCCGCCGCCGAACGCGTCTTGGGTGCGCCCGGAACCGTCGACCCATTCCCAAACGGTGTGGCTGTAATAGTCGAGTCCGCGTACGAGGGTATGGTCCTCTTCGTATTCCACGCCGAGCACGTCGAGATAGGCCTTCACCTTTCCGTAGAATTCTTTGGATTCCTTTTTGAGGAAGTCGCCGAGTTTCGGCGCGACCTTGAGAAGCTCGCGGACGTCCTCGTTCTTCGAGTCGAGGATGCGGAGCGGATTGGCACGGAGGCGTGCGAGGTCGGTTTCGTCGAGAAGGTGTGCGCGGGCTTCGAAGAACGACTGGAGTTCCTGAACGTACTTCTCACGCTCCTTGGCGATGCCAAGGGAATTGATCTTCAGCCGATAGCGCCCCTTGAGTCCGATATTGTCGAGGATCGAACAGCCGATATGGATCATCTTGGCATCGAGAACCGGATCGACTTCGCCGATGATTTCGGCACCGATCTGGTGGAATTGGCGGTAGCGCCCCTTCTGCGGACGGTCGTAGCGGAAGTGCGGCTCGATATAGTAGAGGTATACCGGCTGGGGTTCGTCCAAAAAGTTTTCCAGGTAGGCGCGCATGACTCCGGCGGTCGATTCCGGCTTCAATACGAGCTCACGGCCCTTGCGGTCCTGAAAAGCGTACATTTCCTTGGAAACCACGTCGGATCCGATGCCCGCGGAGCGGACGATCAGGTCCTGCATTTCGATAATGGGCGTCGAAATACGGGTGAATCCGTTTTTTCGGAATTCGTGGCGGGCGACCTTTTTCAAGAAATTGAAATAGCGCTGGTATTCTCCGAAAATATCTTGCATGCCGCGGACTTTCTGCGAAACGGATAGGGACATGGTAAAATTTCGAAAAAGGATGAAAAAAGGCTCGAAGGAGGTATTCGAACCCGACTATGACTTTCCGAGTTTAGGCTACTCTGGAGAAAAATCAACGCGATTCTATCCGTAGGACGTTGATTCCGTAATCTGATGATTCTACCTATCGGAGAGTTCGACCTCCAAACTCGTGGGTTCGAAACTGCCGAGAGCGGTTTTCCGATAGACCTTGAAAAACACCTTTTCTCCGGGAAATTTCTCAGCGAGCGCTTCTTTGACTCCGAAAGCCGAGGAGAGCGGCTTCCCGTCGACCTCGGAAATGACGTCGCCCTTCCTAATGCCCGCCTTATCCGCCGGAGATCCCGAAATAACGGCCGGGGCGTTCGCGTCGCCCGTTACGAGCACGCCGGAGATTTTCGCAATCCCCGCTTCCGCCGCGACTTCCGGAGTCAACGAAACGTAACGGATTCCGAGAAACGAGCGCTTGATGGCGGAATATTTGATGACCGATTCGACGATGCCCGTGACGATCTTTTCAGAAAGCGGGATGGCGAATCCGATACCGTTCGCGCCTTGGGTTACGGCAGTATTGATGCCGACGACCTTGCCGGAAAGGTTGACTAAGGGGCCTCCGGAATTCCCCGGATTGATCGCGGTATCGGTCTGAACGAGCCCCGAGAGCTGTTCGGAGGTTCCGTTCGACTGGTCGCCGGCCTCGATGGACCGCCCAAGACCGGAGACGACGCCGAACGTGAGGGTATTTTGAAATTCGGCGAGGGCGTTTCCGATAGCGATGACGAACGATCCTACGGAAAGGTCGGTAGTGCGCGGTATCACTTCGACCGGTATGGCGGCATCGTAAGGCTTGCCATCCTTACGGAAGGCGCGGACGATGGCAAGGTCGGTAGTCGGATCGAAAGCGAGGACGCGCCCTTCGAGCTCGCCACCGTTGGACAACGCGACCGTATACGTGGCGTTCGGATCGGAGACGACGTGCTTGTTCGTAAGGATGTAACCGTCCTTCCGGACGAAGAATCCCGTTCCCCCACCGACCTTGCGGCGGACGGTACCGGACGGTTCGTAAAAAAACCCGAACGGGTCGGTGCGGTATACCGGCATGTCTTTGGAAACCACGATGGAAACGACCGACGGCCCCACTTTGGCGGCAACGTTCTTCACGCCGGACTCCACTTCGGAAGCCGAAGTCGAAACCGTAGCGGGCGCTTGCGAGAACGTGGCGGGCGTTGTCGCCATGGGGCGTTCGGAAGGAAAGTACCGAACAAAGGCATATGCCACGATCGCGGAAGCGGTCATGGAAAAGAGCGCGGTAAGGACGAGGGCGTTTCGAAGGGATTTCATAACGGGGATGGTCACGTAACGACGGCGGATTATACCGTTTCGAAAACCGCCCGCAAGGGCAAAGCTCGAAAATCCCGTTTCTTGCCCGAACGGAAGCGATATGGTAGTATGGGAGAAACCCTTTTTCGAGACTATGTCCGAAGCTTCCCGATACGAAACCGAAACCCCGCGAAAACCAGGGCGCGACGAGCGATTCATCGGGCGCGAATCTTTACCGATACCCGTCGGAAAAGAAAAACTCCGGAAAATGCCGGAAAGCCTCCAAGAGGCGTTCAAGGCCGCGGCGGACGTGGCGATTTCCCGGATTATGAAACGCGTGGCGTCTCCCGAAGGGATGCTGACCGACGCGAAGGCGTATCGGAACGAAATCATCGCGGTACTTCGGGAGACCGACGCGAAGCTTCCGGAATGACACGTCCTGAAAAATACGACGGGGCTCATCGTCGAAAATTTCCTCACCCCCGAAGAACGGGGCGTGGAACTCGTACGCGCGATGCTCGAAAAGGGATACTCCACCGCGAAAGAAGGCGCGAAGCTTTCGGTCGGACCGAAAGAGTTCGACGCAGGCATTTCCGCCGTGCGGTCCACGCTCGGGTTCTGTATCGACCTCGCGAAAACGCGACCGGAAAAGGTAGGCGAGTTCGCGGCGGAGCTGAAAAAAATTCCCGAAGCGGAAAAAATGCTCGCGCGGTTCCCGGATATCGAAACGGTACTCGTGAAGATCCTTCCGGAAATCGCGAAAAACGTCGATAAGGCGACATTCCTGAAGTCGTTCGACGAATTCGCGAAAGAAATCCGAATGCCGGCGCTCTCCCTCTTGGACGGACGGGAAATGTCCGACAGAGAACGTGGTGACGTTGCCATCAAGCTCGCCCACGAATCCGCGAAACTCGTTTCTTCTTCCATGACGAAAGAGACGGTGAAGACGGGGGTGGAAGGAATGTCCGAACTCGCGGCCGTAAAAAACAACCCTATGGCGGCGAAGCTCATCGGGCTCGTCAAGCGCCCGGAACTTTCGGACGACGACCGTTTCGCGTTAGTGAAAAAAGCGAGCGAAGGGATTATCGTGTTCACGAAGAATCCGCCGAACGAGGCGGAATTGGAGAAGTACGCGAACGGCGCTACGGCACTCGTTTCCGAACTGTCGAAAAAACTTCCGAAGGAGGTCGTCGCCGACGTTACGACCTCCCTCTTGCGTCCGCAAGACGGCGGAAACGGCAAGGGGGTCGAAATCAAGAGCGCGACCGAACTCGTCAAGCTCCTCTTCGACAATAAAGGAAAGCTTTTGGAAGCGCTCAAACGCTTCGCGGTGGGGGAAATCTCAACGATGAAGGATCTCGTCCAATTCGTCGTCGAGGAACGCGTACTCGAAAGCAACATCAATCTGGCGAAGGGCGAACTGATCGCACGCTTGAAAAAGGTCGTCGAAATCGACCTCGTATCCTTTTCGGGCTCGCTCAAGGCGAAACTCGGCGCGGAAATGGGGAAAGGCGCCCAAAAAGACGCTCCGGAAACCACGGTTCCGATAGGACTCAAAGACGTACTTGCGAACGAGGTGCTCTCCGAATTGGCCGACGCTTTTTTCGGACCGAACCGCCCTCCGAAAGTAACGAAAGAACTTCTTGCGGAGAAAACGTCGAGGGCGGCAGCGTCCGCCATTGAGGGAATGCCGGGTTCGACCATCCGCGTCGGCGGAGCGGAAGTTCCGAAAACCGTACTGAAAGCGGCCGTTACGAGCGCGGAATTCAAATCGTTCGCGACCGATACTTTTTCAAAGCTCGCCGGGGAAGCGTCCAAGGGTGCCTCGACGATGGAACGGCTCGCGCAAATGGTATCGGAAATTATGAAAGATCCCCTGGGAAACCGGCATACCGGCGACCGGACGCGAGAATTCGCCATTAATTCCTTCTACGCGCTTCCGGCTTCGGAAATCGCCGAAACGATTTCGAACAATCTCGAATCCTCGGGAATTTCCCAATATCTCAAACGCCCCGACGGAAAGACCGCATTTGACAAGCGGGACATCGCGGAGATGGTCAACATCCTCCGTGACGGGGAAATCCTCCCGAAAGAAACGCTTTCACGCATCCTCTCGAAAGAAAACCTCACGCCCCCGATCGACGTAAAGAAAATCATCAAGGACGTGCTCCGCTCCCTGAGCCGCGAACAGGCGTCGCTCCTCGTAGAAAAAATTTCGGCAAAGCGGCAGGACGGTTCTCCGAGCCTTCTGGAGAAAGGCCTTTCCGTCGAAAGGAAAGAATCCGGAAAACCCCTATCGAAGGAAGACGTCGCGGAAGCGGTGGAAATGGTATTCGAAGCGGGATCGAAAATCGACGCCGACGCGAGAAAAACGCTCTTCGAGCGAATCGGAATCAATGCGAAGACGGCGGAATTCGGCATTTCGTTCCTGAAAGCCCTGGGCAAAGAGCGGTGCGCAAAGATCGCGGCCGACCATTCGGAAACGGTGGGCGAACTCATTTCCGGAAAGCTCGACGCGGAAAAAAATCCGGAAAAACTCATAGCGATCGGGGTCGACGTCCTCTACGCGTCGGATTCGGCGACGGCGAAAAAGATATTCGCGGAAGCAAGAACGGCGTTCCCTTCGCTTTGAGGATTCCTGAATGCCGAATTCCTCGGATCGAAAGTCGAAAACCATCTGGAAAATCTCAAGCGCGCGATGCCGAAAGAATCGATGCGCGCGTTCTTGGAAAAAAATTCCGCAAGCCTGCGCTCGCTCTCGGAGAAATTCGATACCGCCACGGCCGCGAAACTCGGGAGCGAACTCCTCCTTTCCGTCGACCGGGAAAAACTCGCGACCCTCGTGAACGCGGACAAGCTTTCCGGAGCGGAAAAATTGGCAGCGGAAAAACTCCCCCAAATCCGGGACGTGCTCGACGCCTTCCGAAAAGAAACCGCGACTTCTCCGGACGGAAGGACCGTCTCGCGTCTCGATGCGCTCATCGAAGCCGGTTCGAAAGCGGCCGAGGGGAAACTTTCGAAATCCGAAACCGAATTCCTTGCCGGGGAAGCGTTCGAACTCGTATCGAGGCTCTTGCCCGCGATGGGCGAATGGAAGATGCCGGAGGGCGATGGAAAGCCGCCTTCGGACATGGAAAAGAAATTCAAGAAGGAATTCGTTTCCCAAAATCTCGGATTCATCATCGGACAAGCCCTTCCCTACCTCTTCGGACGTCCTACGGAAAGCATACTCGGCGCCTATTTCGCCGACGCGGGAAACAAGGAAGCTTTCATCAAGACGCTCTCGGGGACGCTCGTCGCCAAGACGTAAAAATCCCCCCGGAAAACGGAGGGATTCGAAATGGAAAGTCCTAATCCCGAATGCGGATCTTTTCGATCGAGAGGCATTTTCCGCCTTCGATTTCCACGAGCACGGCGTGGAGCGATCCCGGGCCTTCCGAAAGGGGTTCCGGTTTTTTCGAAAACAGCCCCACGCCCGTTACCATGCGAGGAAGGCGTCCCTCGAATTTTTGTCCGATGGCGCTATGGAGCGGGCCGGTCATACCGACGTCGGCAATCATGCCCGTGCCGGATTCGAGCACGTGCTCGTCATTCGTCTGGACGTGCGTATGGGTACCGTATACGAAGGTCGCGCGGCCGGAGAGGTATTCGGCCATGCAGTAGATTTCGGCAGTGGTTTCGCGGTGGAAATCCACGAGCACGGCATCGAATTTTTCCGTAGCGGAAGACGCGAGGATTTCGTCGGCCTTCAAGAACGGGTTGTACACGTCGTCTTTTAAAAAAGTCGACGACATGAGTTTGATTACGAGAACCTTTTTACCGCCCTTTTCGATGACGCGAGTTCCCTTCCCCTGAATCGGACATCCCGGAACTTCGTAGTAATTCGCCGGGCGGATCTGAATGGAGCGGGGATCCGAAAGTTCGGCGGCCAAATCCTTAACGTGCGAAAAAACGTGGTTTCCGCCCGTGAGGCAATCGAAACCGAGGTCGCGCATGAACGCGACGTGTTCGGGAACCGGACCCTTGCCGCTCGTCAGGTTTTCACTGTTGGCAATGAGGAAATCCGGCGAAAATTCGGAGCGTATCGCGGGAAGGTGCCGGGCGACGAGTTCGCGCCCCATACGTCCGTAGACGTCTCAAAAAACGAGGATTTTCATGGGGGCAGTATAGTCGAAACGCACGAAATGGAAAGGTCCGTATACGGGGCATTACGGATAAAACGGCCCCTTATGCCCCATCGAATTCGAAATCCAAGAACTACCTTCGCTTTTTCGTTTTATGGAAGACGAACCAGGCCATGAAAGCGACAGTCGCCACCGCCGCCACGACGCTCGCTTCGTGGGAATAGTGGCGGACCGCCGCTACGACCCCCTCGCCGAAGGCGTAGCCGAGCCATACGAGAAAGGCGCACCAAAGCGTGGCTCCGACGAAGGTCAGCATGGCGAACATCCCGTACGGCATGCGGAATATTCCGGCCGGAATCGAGATGAGGTGACGGATGACGGGAATGAACCGCCCGAGAAACGTATACAGTCGGTCGTTCTTGCCGAAGAGGGTCTCGGCTTCCCGGTATTTGTCCTTTTTAATGAAAAAGTACTTGCCGTAATTCTCGATGAACGGCTTGCCGACGTATTTGCCGAGAAGGTAGTTGGCCGTCGCTCCGAGAAGGCTTCCCAAACCTCCCGCCAATATCGCGAGAAAAGGGTCGAGCTTGCCCGATGCGGCGACGTAGCCCGCCGGAATCATGACGAGTTCGGAAGGAACCGGAAAGAGGCTCGATTCGAGCGCCATGAGGAAAAATATCCCGAGATAGGACAATCCCCCGAAAATATCGAGAACGTTTTGAATGAGCGTTTCAATCATGGAAACCGAGTGGGAACGATTAGAGACCGACGAGTCCGGCGATTCTTATCGGATAAGAGAAGAGTGGGGATTTCCGAACTTCCGAACGGGCGAGAAAGCGGACGACGAAAGCGGAGAAGATCGATCCTAAGAGAAATCCGACGATGACGTCCCCGGGATAGTGCACGCCGGCAAGAATCCGGGCGCAGAGCATGGGAACCCCTATCGAAAACAAATGAACGGCGAGGGTCTTCTTTCGGAACAACAGGAACGCCGCGGTTACGGAAGCGCCGGCGAAGATTCCGTGTCCGGAGGGGAACGAATTATCCGGCAAATGCTGGAGAATCGGCGCGATGGCGGAGACCGATTCCGGCCTGGGACGAACGGGAAGGCCGAAGTTCAAAGCCCAGTAGAGGAGGAAAGCGAAAGTGACGGCGTAAAAGAGCGTGAGCGCGTCCTTCTTCTTTTCGATATCGTTTCCCTTAAAAAAGCGTGCGTCGATCCAAAACGCCACGAGAACGAACGTAGTCAGGAGGACTTCCGCATCGGAAAACGCCCGAATGGCGGCGACTTGCCAAGCGGAATCCGGATCCACCAAGGAACGGAGAGCGTTGAGCGCGGACGCGTCGAGAGCCTGCAGGGTATCGAGAACCATACGAAAAGTGAAAAACGTGCGCCGAGTATATCCGCAAGCGGAAAAAGGGGAAGGGGGAAGAAAACTGACGGATATTGACAAATAATATTTTTCAGTATCTTCAAAGAACTCAAAAACCAAAAGGGAGAACGCTATGAAAAACTCTTTTCCGGAAGATTTTCTGAAGTATCCGGACATGCAAAACGTTACGATCGAGGTGGAGCGGTTCCAAAAATTCGTCCGCGCCGTCCAAATGCTCGAACGTGCCCGAACCGATCTCGAATTCAACCGCGGTTGGATCGAAGAAGCCGTATCGACGGGGAATGTCATCCAGTACGGGGATAAGATCTCGCATCTGGTGAACGGCCTTGAGAAGGAAGGATGGAAGGACGGGGCCGCTTCGGCGTTGTTCCTTTCGCTCGCGTACCACGCCGAACTCCAAAAAGCGGTCGCCGACTGTTTTCCCGAGGCGTCGAAACAAACGCCCGAGAAAACCATCGACCTCCTCGTGAAGGGGTGTCAGCGATCCTGACGATTCCACCGAAATCCCCGCTCTGCGCGGGGATTTTTTTCGAGCGGGAATACTATTTCTCCCCTCCTTTTTCTACGGGATCATACCCCCCTTTCGTCCAGGGATTGCACCGGAGGATTCGCCAAACGGCCTTGGCACCGCCTACGAAAAACCCCTTCTTTTCGAACGCTTCGACCGCGTATTCGCTACAAGATGGGATATGTTTGCAATACGGCGGACGATTCATCGCCCGGGCCCAAAAAGAATGGTCGGGCGAAAGGAAACGCTGATACGACCTGACGCACGAGACGGCAAAACGGACGGGAATCGACAAAACGGTTTTTCGCATAGGAAAGAATCGTTCGCATTTTATACGGGGAAAGCGAAAACGCCACCGAGGAGTACAAAAAGCCCCGCTTTAAGCGGGGCTTTTCTTGGGATTTCGCTTATTTTACGAATTCTACGACCTTCGAGAAGACCTGCGGGTGGCTGATGGCGAGGTTCGAGAGGTTCTTGCGGTCGATTTCAACGCGCTTCTTGTAGAGAAGGTTGATGAAAGCGCTGTAGGTCATGCCGAGCGGGCGGATAGCCGAATTCAAGCGGACGATCCAGAGAGCGCGGAAATCGCGCTTCTTGGTGCGGCGGTGGATGTAGGCGTTGGTTCCGGCCTTCGCGAGGGCGTTCTTCACGCGGGAGAAGATGTTCCCGTTCATCATGCGGTAACCCTTCGCCTTGGCGATGAGTTTCTTGTGGCGCTTATGGGTGGCGAGGCCACGTTTTACGCGAGTCATAAAAAATCGAAATTAGAGAGGTAACGCGTTGGCTTAGCGGCCGAACGGAAGGCAACGCTTGAGGGCGGTTGCGTTTGCGGAAGATCCTTCGAAGCCGTACTTGTTACGACCCTTGGCCTTCTTCGACTTGTTGGCAAGAAGGTGGCGCTTGCAGGATTTCGGGAGCATGAACTTTCCGGTGCCCGAGATTTTGACGCGCTTCTTAGCGCTGGAATGGGTCTTGCACTTCATATTCTCTGGAATGGGGATTGGTAAGCTACTTTTTGGGGTAAAGCAGAATGGAGAGCGTGTTCCCTGCGCGGGTAATCTTTCCGTCCAGCTTGTAAACTTCGGCGAGGGAGTTCATGAATTCCTTCATCTTGTCCATCGCGTGGGTTTCGTAGTGATTTTCACGTCCGCGGAGGCGGAGTTCGATCTTGAGGGGGTGGCTCGCGGCTCCGAACTTGAGGGCCTGATTCCGACGGATGTCGATATCGTGGTCGCCGATCTTGTAGGTGAGCTTGAGGGTTTTGACGTCGGCCTTCTTCGAATTGCTTCGGGCCTGGGCCTGGGTCTTCTGCTGCTTGAAGAGAAACTTTCCGTAGTCCATGATCTTTGCCATGACCACGTCGTCTTTCATTCCCATTTCGACCAAGTCGAGTTCTTTTTCTTCGGCCATGGCCAAAGCTTCGGAAAGGGAAAGAATGCCGAGCGGTTCGCCTTCTGCGGAGATTACCTGAAGGCGGCTCGCGATGATGTCGGAGTTGATTCTCCGCTGTTTCTCTTTAGAAACGGGTTTGGACATCCGCACGATTACTTGGAGGCAGTTTTCTTGGCCGGGGCTTTCTTCGCTGCCGGCTTGGCTGCCGGAGCCTTAACCGCCTTGGGAGCGGCTTCCTTCTTGGCTGCCGGAGCCTTCTTGGCTGCTGCCGGAGCTTTTTTCGGAGCGGCGGCCTTCTTTTCGGTCTTCGCCGCCGGAGCGTCAGCGCCCGGAACGGCCTTTACGAGCTTCGCGAACGCGCTCTTCTTGCGGGAAGCGTTGTTCGTGTGGATGATGTTCTTCTTGGCGAGGGTGTCAGTAGCCGAGTATACTTCGGCGAGCAACTCCGCGAAATTGCCGGACTTTGCGGCGATAGCGCGTTCGAGTTTTTTGACGGACTCTTTATAGAGCTCGGAGAAGTGGCGATTGCGGGAGCGCTTTTTTTGGCTCTGCTTCATAGCCTTCTTCGCGGATTTCGTCGTAGGCATTTTCCGGAACGGATGGTAAAAAATAGAAGAAACGCCCGGATAAATAGACGCGAGTCCCGGGAGCGCCTCATAAAAGTACGCGCATTCTATGGAATCCCCCTTTGGTGTCAAATCCGATTCCCCGGGAAAATAAAATCCCCCCTGCCCGTTCGGGCGGAGGGGATTTCGGAATTCGAATGGGGCTTATCCGCGGAATCCGAAGCGGCGGCGGGTGATGAAGTATCCGATTCCGAGAGCGAGGGAAAGGAACACCAATACCTGTGCCGGCCCGGTTTGTACGCGGGTGATTTCGGCGTAGTCGGCAGACTCTACGGTTCCGTCCGGACAGACGGCCTTGATGGCGAAGTCGTCGTAGCGTACGGCATCCTTGGCGAGGTGGATGGTGTACGAGGTGACCTTTACGTTTTCGATGAGGGCGTAAGCTCCCGAAGCGTCTTTCTTATAAACGTTGTAGCTGAGGGCTTCCGGAATGGAATCCCAAGAGAGGACGCTCTGCTCTTCGGTCTTCGCGACCTTGAGTCCCGAAACGTTGGCGATGGTGCATTTTCCCGCCGCATTGAGAGAGAGATCGGCCGTAACGATATCGGATTCGACTCCGGCAATCGGGGATCCGGCGATGTCGAGGGCGGAAATCTTGAAGAAGTACTTGCCCGGGGTGTCGAGACCGTCGACGTACCACTTATAGGTGCTTCCGCTACCTACGGCGATCTTCGATTTTTCGAAGCTGACGGATTCTTTCGTAAGGGATCCGGATTCGGTTCCGTAAGCGAACTTGAACTTCGAAGTCGCTTCGGGTTCGTTGGTGAGGGTGAAGGTGAAGGACGCCTTCTTGTCGCCGGCTTCGACCTTGATGTTTTCGAAGAGGGGCTTCGGAGCGTCGAGAACGGTGAGGGTTTCGGCCGCGTTCTTTACGGTCTTCTTGCCGAGGTCGTTCGTAAGGGTGACGTCGATCGGGTACGATCCGGACGCGGTCGGAGCGGTGAGGGTTCCGACGTAGAGGCCTTCGCCGCTTCCGCCTACGGAGACGTTGCCAGCGGTTACGCCGGAGGTCTGTTCCTTGAACACTTCGACGCTGTCCCCGAGGGAAACGGAAACTTCCTTAAGCTTGGCGTCGGCGGCGACGGTGACATGAAGGACGGTGCCCGGCATGACGCTGGTTCCTTCTTGAACGGTAATGGATTTGAACTGGGGACCCTTGTCGGAAGCTACGCTGAAAGCGATCTTCCCGGTAGTTCCGGCGACCTTGTCGGAACCGTCGAGAACCTTCACTTCGAGAACGTTCTGCTCCTGATCGATGCCCTTGAGCTTAAAGAGGATGGCCCCCTTGTCGTCGGTCTGGCCTTCTCCGGCCTTGGTGCCGTTGAGGAATACCTGGAATTTGGAATTTTTCTTCGTGGTTCCGACGAGGTCGGTTTCGTTGCCCGTGATGGTTCCGCCGTTTTCCGGATTGGTAATGGTGACGGCTTCGTTACCGGTAACGCCCGGACCCGCGTCGCCTTCGGTGACGTTGACCTTCGCGACCCCTTCGACCTTGTCGTCGTCGATGTCGATGACCGATACGGTCATGTTGCCGGCCTTGGAAAACGCGAGACCCTTGGAGAAGGTCTTCTGCCCCTGGTCGGCGGCGACGAAGGTGTAGCCTTCGGCATACGGGAGGGTCGCTTTGGAATCGTTGTCGACGGTGACGTACACGGTGCCGGCGTAATCGGCGACGGTGCCTCCGTCCTTGTCGAGGGCCTTTACCGTAAGGTCGATAGCCTCGCCGACCTTGGCAGCCTGGTTGACGGTAAGCGAAAATTTGGCTACTTTTCCTGCGGCGAACACGGCCGGGTGAGGAAGAAGGAACGCGAGAGAAAGGAGGGCGGCGAAGATGCGTTTCATATGGGTATCCCTAGGTAAAAATAAGGTATTTTCGTCCTGTACTGCTCTATATTATCGGAAAAACCCTCCATTGAAAAAGGATTGCACTTTACAAAAACGGAATTTATTTCATAAAAAACATTGACTTACCGCGCCGAGTATTCGGAAAATTCGAAAAACCCCATACCGAAGGCATCTCTCACGTCTTTTGGGACCTGTTGCCCGGCGATGACGAAACCTCGGTGGGAGGCCCTTTTCAGCACGAGATCCGCGCGATGGGGGTCGAGCTCGGAAAAGAGGTCGTCGAAAAGGAGAAAAATGGGCTTGCCGCCTTTTTCTTCGAGAAAATCCGCACAGAGGAGCTTGAGGGCGAAGAGGAGCGATTTGTTTTCGCCGCGCGAAAGGTAGTGCTCCGAACGGACCTCGCCGGACGGCACCGCGACGGTTAGGACGAAGTCGTCCAAGTGGGGACCTACGTAGGTATGCCCGAGCATGACGTCGCGGTCGCGGTTTTTCGCGAGGTACGCGGCGACGCTCCCCTCCGGATCGGAGGAATCGATCTTGGATTCGTAGGCGAACCGCACGTCGTATTTGTCGTCGAGAAGCGATACGAGCCGGTCGGAACGTCCGCGGACGTAGTCGACGAATTTCATCCGGTAGCGGAAATATTCGGCGGCCTTGTCGATGAATATCGGATCCCAGGCCGAAAGGTCTTCGGATTTCGCCTCGCCCTCCGCGATCTTCTTCAATAGGGCGTTGCGGTTCTTCAGTACGGACGAGTAATCCTTCTTGAGTTTGGCGAATTCCGGAAACGCGAGCGAAATCGGTTCGTCGAGGAAATCCCGCCGGAGGGAAGGGCCGAGATAGAGGACGTTCATTTCGATGGGCGAAAACAGCATCGCCCGCACCGGAAGCGCCGAAAGGTATGCCGAACGGGATACCGGATCCCCTTGGACGGCGAAGGCGACGGATTTTTTCTCGGTATCGCAGGAAATGCGGTATTCGTACGGCAATCCCGATTCGCCCTCGATTTTAGCGCGTACGAAAAAGGCTCCGGAGAAACCCCGGGCGAGTTCGGTGGCGCGCTTCCCCGGAGGGAGTGCGCCGTTCAGCGCGAAATACGCCGCTTCGAGGAAATTGGTCTTCCCGGAGCCGTTCGGCCCGCAAACGGCGGTCCGCTCCAGAAGGGGGACCGCCGTTTCGTCATGGTTCT
>JAUPLX010000004.1 GCA_030836665.1 Patescibacteria group bacterium | reverse complement strand
TCTCGGAGCGCAATATTACGCCGAACCGAAAAAAAATCCTCATCGCGGTTTTTTCGTACCTTAAGTCCGATATCGAATCCAAGATTCGGGCGCTTGGCGGAAAATAAGCGAAAAACGATTTGACGCCCGGTATCTTTTCCATAGAATCGTTCCACTTCGATTCACGAAGAGTTATGTTGCGTAGCCCATCCCGTCCAGCGTGTAAGCGTCTTGGAAGCGATCTACGGAACCTCTAATTTATATGCTTTTTTTCTACTAGGTCATGGCTTGACTTATCGTTAAGAAGCTCGACATGACCCGCGTGGTAAAGGGAGACGCATTCGTCCCCGTTACTCTCCTCCGGGTCCCCGAGCTGAAGATCGCACAGATCAAGACCGTCGAAAAGGACGGTTACGAAGCTGTCGTACTTGAAGCGGTAGACGGCAAAAGAGTCGTCCGTCGCGAAGTCCCGTTCACGGGAGCGTTCACCGGCATGAAAGCCGGAGACGCCGTCACCCTCGACGTTCTCGAAGGCGTCGCCACCGTCACCCTCCATGGAATTTCCAAGGGTAAGGGTTTCGCGGGTGCCATGAAGCGCCACAACTTCTCCGGAGGTCCTGCGGGACACGGATCCAAGTTCCACCGCGCCCTCGGTTCCATCGGTTGCCGCAAACCGCGCCGCACCAAACCGGGACAGAAAATGCACGGACACATGGGTACCGAACGCATCACCATCAAGAAGGTTCCGCTCGAGCTCGTCAACAAGAACCTCTCGGTCATCGCCCTCAAGGGACCGGTTCCGGGCGCTCGCAACTCCCTTCTCGTCTTAGATTTCTAAATCCCGCGATTATCCAACTATGGAAGCGATTCTCTACAATCAGCAAGGGCTCGAGTCCGGTAAGGTCAAGCTCTCCAAAGAGGTCTTCGGGAAAGAAGTCCTCCAGGGCCTCATCCACCGTCTCCTCGTCCTCCAGCAGGCAAATGCCCGCGTATCCGGAGCCCACACCAAGACCCGCAGCGACCGCAACGGTTCCACCCGTAAGCTCTACAAGCAGAAAGGTACGGGCCAGGCCCGCGCCGGCGACTCCCGCTCTCCGACCCGTATCGGCGGCGGCGTCGCATTCGGACCCCGCAACAACCGCAACTGGACGCTCATGATGAATAAGAAGGAACGCCGCCTCGCTCTCGTTTCCCTCCTCTCTTCCAAGGCAGGAGCGAAAAAAGTAGCCGTCATCGAATCCTTCTCGGAAGAAGCAGCCAAGACCAAGACCATGCAGGACATCGTGACGAACATGGGAGTCAAATCCGCCGTGTTCGCCGTCCTCCCGGAAGACCGCAACGCTTTCCAGGGTGGTCGCAACATCCCGAACGCCAAGTTCATCGGCGCGAGCTACCTCAACCCGAAAGACCTCCTCAAGTTCGACACCCTCGTCTTCACGAAGGCTTCGCTCGAGAAGGTAACCGCCTTCTACTCGTAACCGGTAACGATACAATGTCGCTCTACTCGATCATTAAGAAACCGGTCGTCTCCGAAAAGAGCCAAGTGCTCGAATTCGCCGGAGTCTACACCGTCATCGTCGATCCGAAGGCAACCAAGGTCGACGTCCGCTCCGCCTTCGAACGCCTCTACGGAGTCAAGGTCGAATCGGTCAACATCCTCAAGACCCGCGAAAAATTCAAGAACGCCGGAAAGGCCGGCATCGTCGCGAAACGCGGTATCGAAAAGAAGGCGATGGTAAAACTCGCCGACGGAACCCGTCTCGCCGACTTCCAGAAGATTCTCTCCGAAAAGAAATAGTCTCTCCTCCTAAAACTCAAGCGTATGTCGATCAAGAAGTATAACCCGACAACCCCAAGCCGTCGCGAGATGACGGGGTACTCGTTCGACGAAATCACCGCGACCGAGCCGTACAAGCCCCTCACGTTCTATAAGAAGAACGCCGCAGGCCGCAACAATACGGGCCGCATCACCGTCCGCCACCAGGGCGGCGGACACAAGAGACTCTACCGCATGGTCGATTTCTCCTTCGATAAGAAAGAAATCCCGGCAAAGGTCGAAACGATCGAATACGATCCGAATCGCACCGGGTACATCGCCCTCGTCTGCTACCGTGACGGCGAACGCCGCTACGTTCTCGCTCACAAGGACATGAAGGTAGGCGATACCATCATCACTTCCGAATCGGCCAAGCCGGTCCCGGGAAACCGCCTCCTCATCGGCAACATCCCGGTAGGTCTCTCCATCCACAACGTCGAACTCATCGTCGGACTCGGAGCCTCCACCGTCCGCTCTGCCGGATCGGCCGCCGTCGTCATGTCCCAAGAAGGCGAATACACCCAGGTGAAGCTCCCTTCCGGAGAAATCCGCCGCATCCACAAGAAGTGCTGGGCAACCGTCGGTACCGTCTCGAATACCTTCCACAACCAGATCGTCATCGGTAAGGCCGGACGTTCCCGTTGGATGAACCGCCGCCCGACGGTCCTCGGTTCCTCGATGAACACCGTAGACCACCCGCACGGTGGTGGTGAAGGACACCAGTCCCTCGGACAGCGCAAGGGTCCGAAAACTCCTTGGGGAAAAATCACCCGTGGCGTCATCACCCGCAACCGCAAGTCGACCGACAAATGGATCGTCCGCACCAAGCGCGGAAAGCTCATGGGCTAATCGAATCAAAAACCTCTTTCCTTATACAGCAAACGTATGACCCGCTCCCTCAAGAAGTGACCCTACGTCGACGGACGCCTCTTCGGCAAGGTCGAGAAGCTCAACGCTTCCGGCAAGAAGACCGTTATCAAGACTTGGGCCCGCGACTGCACCGTCGTTCCGGAGTTCGTCGGACACACCTTCGGCGTACACAACGGAAAAGCGCACCTTCCGGTCTTCGTCACCGAAGACATGGTCGGACACAAGCTCGGGGAATTCTCCTTCACGCGCAAATTCACCGGCCACTCCGGTAACAAGTAAGTCGATACCACCCGTCATCTCCAAATCGTCATGAAAGCTATCGCCCGCAACATCCGCATTTCTCCGAAGAAGATCCAGGTAGAAGCCTCGATCATCCGGAACATGGACGCGAAGAAGGCGCTCGAGACCCTTCGCTACATGCCTACCAAAAGTGCCGGACTCCTGCACAAGGTCGTCAAGAGCGCGGTCGACAACGCCGCCAACAACGACTCCCAGGAAGTCTCCGCGCTCAAGATCGCGCAGGTAGTCATCACCAAGGGAATCGTCTACAAGCGCCACAATCCGATTTCCCGCGGACGTGCCCATGCCATTCTCAAGCGCACCTCCAACGTCACCGTGGAACTCTCGGCACGCGCGTAACTTATTACCACTTTTCACCCTCACCCATGGGACACAAAGTTAGTCCGCTCGCCTTCCGCCTCGGCTACATCAAGACCTGGAGGACGACCGGTTACTATTCCCGCAAGGAATACGCCGAAAACGTCGCGGCGGACATCGCGGTCCGTCTCTTCGTTCGGGACGCCCTCAAGGGAATTCCGGTTGCCAACGTCTTCCTTTCCCACGACTCCAACCGCTCCATCTCCGTAGCGATCTACACCGCGAAGGTGGCGCTCGTTCTCGGAAAGGACGATGAGAACATCACCAAGCTTACCGAAGGTCTCACCAAGAAATTCGGACGCCCGTTCCAGGTCGAAGTCAAGGAAGTGAAGAAACCGGAACTCTCCGCCGCTCTCGTCGCCGATTCCATCGCGCGTCAGATCGAAAAGCGCATGCCGTACCGTCGCGTCGTCAAAAACGCCATCTCCCGTTCCATGGAGAAGGGGGCTCTCGGGGTCAAGGTCATCTGCGCAGGACGTCTCAACAACGCTGAAATCGCCCGCACCGAAACCTATAAGGAAGGTTCGATCCCCTCCCTTACGATCCGCGCCGACATCGACTACTCGACCGAACGCGCAGAAACCGCCGCTGGTACCACCGGTATCAAGGTATGGATCTACAAAGGAGACATCTACAAAAAATAGTCGGACCATTCCATTAGCCGCATAATTCCAGTCACATGCTTCAGCCGAGCAGAACGAAATACCGCAAGGGCCAGCGAGGCGTTATCAAAGGACTCGCCACTCGCGGTTCCGAGATAGCCTTCGGGGACTTCGCACTTAAGACCGTCGAAGCCGGATACCTCACCTCCCGTCAGATCGAATCGGCGCGCCGCGTCATGGTTCGCTACCTCAAGAAGGGGGGAAAAATGTGGATCCGCATCTTCCCGGACAAACCGTACACCAAGAAGCCGCTCGAAGTTCCGATGGGTGGAGGTAAGGGCGGACTCGAGATGTACCGCGCTCCGGTACGCCCGGGACGCATCCTCTTCGAACTCTCCGGAATCCCCGCGGATCAGGCTAAGGAAGCTTTCCTTCTCGCCGCCTACAAGCTCCCGGTGAAAACCAAGGTTCTCGTTTAATTCCTTTCCGCACCCACAACATGGCCAAGAAAACGACCGAGACCGGCAAAAAGACCGCCGCTCTCGCGAAACTCGACCGCGAAGGGCTCGTCAAGGAATTGAACGAAGCTCGCCGCGATCTCTACCTCCTTCAGATGAAGAAGGTCGCAGGAGAACTCAAGGAAACCCACCAGGTCAAGCTTCACAAGAAGCGCGTGGCCCAGGCGCTCACCTTCCTCTCCGCTCTCTAAGACCTACCCGATTTACTTTCTCCGCAATGCGCACCAAGACCGGCATCGTCACCAGCTCGAAGATGGATAAAACCGTCGTCGTCTCGGTAGACACCTACAAGACCCATCCGAAATACAAGAAGCGCTACAAGGTCAGCGCGAAGTTCTACGCCCATGACGAGTCGAACGCTTGCCAGGAGGGGCAGACGGTTACCATCCGGGAAACCCGGCCGCTCTCCAAGCTGAAACGCTGGGAAATCGTCGGATAACGAACCAATCTAACTTCCGTACCATCCATGATCCAAGCAGAATCCCGGCTCGCCGTAGTCGACAACACCGGAGCGAAAGAGCTCCTCTGCATCAAGGTCCTCGGCGGATCCAAGCGCCGCTATGCGGGCGTTGGCGATATCATCGTCGGCTCCGTAAAAGAAGCGCTTCCCCAGGGCATCGTTAAAAAGAAATCCGTCGTCAAGGCGGTCGTCGTCCGCACTTCGTTCCCCGTCCGCCGCGACGACGGAACCTACGTCATCTCCGACGATAACGCTTGCGTTATCATTGGCGAAGACGGCGAACCCAAAGGAACCCGCGTATTCGGTCCGGTTTTCCGCGAACTGAAAGCGCGCGGTTTCCAGAAAATCGTCTCACTCGCGCCCGAAGTTCTCTAATTACCTCTTTTCCAGCCAAAACCGTTATGAAAATCCACTCTGGAGACCTCGTCAAGGTCATTGCCGGGAAGGACAAAGGAAAGGAGGCAAAGGTCCTTTCGGTCGATCTCAAGGCGGAACGCGTCATCGTAGAAGGCGTGAACATCGCTAAGAAACACGTGAAAGGCCAGGGCAACGTTCCCGGTCAGATCGTCGAAATCGAACGCGCCATCCACGTTTCCAACGTCATGATCATCGACCCCTCCACCAAAAAGCCGACCCGTATCGGATTCAAAATCGAGGGAGGCAAGAAGATCCGAATCGCGAAGAAGTCCGGTAAGGCTCTCGCATAACCCCTCACGCACGAACCGCTATGTCTTTCGATTTCAAAGAGCAATACAAGACCGAAATTCTTCCGAAACTTCAAAAGGATCTCGGCATTAAGAACGCCATGCAGATCCCGAAGATCGAGAAGATCGTTCTCAACATGGGTATCGGAACCTACGTCGCGAGCGGCAACAAGGATTTCTCGAGCCTCAGGAACGACCTCGCGCTCATCGCCGGTCAGCTTCCGAAGGTTCAGCACTCCCGCAAGTCCATCTCGAACTTCAAACTTCGCGAAGGAATGCCGGTCGGAATGACCGTCACGCTCCGTGGGGACCGCATGTACGCTTTCATCCAGAAGCTCATCGCGATCATCCTCCCGCGCGTCCGCGACTTCCGCGGAATCTCGTCCCGGTCGTTCGACCAGGAAGGAAACTTCAACTTCGGTATCAAGGAACACACCATTTTCCCGGAAGTTCCCCAGACCGACGTCGTCAAGCCGCACGGACTTCAGATTACCATCAAGTTCACCGGCGGAAACAAGGTCCAATCCAAGGCCCTTCTCGACGCTCTCGGATTTCCTTTCATGAAATAATCCCATTACCTTTCCTCCTTATGGCACGTAAAGCCCTCGTCGTAAAATGCGAGCGTAAGAGCGCCACCGCAGAACGCCGCAAGGCGGCTGGTCTCGCGGTCAAGTTCCCGAGCCGTCTCTACCACCGCTGCAGCGTTTGCGGCCGCGCGAACGGATACCTCGGCAAATTCGACATGTGCCGCATCTGCGTCCGTGAAAAGGCTAACGCCGGAGAACTCATGGGCGTTCGCAAGTCGAGCTGGTAGTACTCGTTTAGTTATTTCTTCCGACACCCCTATGATCCTCGATCCGATCGCAGACATGCTTACGCGCATCCGCAACGGGTACTTCGCCCGCCTTGCGAGCGTCGAAGCTCCGTTCTCCCTCATCAAGATGGAGCTCCTCCGCGTTCTTAAAAAGAACGGTTACGTCGTTTCGTACGAAAAGTCCGAAGACGGCCGTTCCATCAAGATCGTCCTCAACGACGTTCGCGAAACCAAATACGTTCCCAACTTCCGTCGCGTTTCCCGTCCGGGACAGCGCATCTACGTGAAGGCTTCCGACGTCCGCCGCTCGCGCAACGGGCACGGCATCTACATCCTCTCGACTCCGAAAGGAATCGTCACCGGATACGAAGCCCGCGCTCTCGGAGTAGGAGGGGAAATCATCTGCGAAGCCTTCTAAGCTCGCGATTCCCTTTAGTTCATCGATTATTCCCACCGTTTTATGTCTCGTATCTGAAAGCTTCCCGTTAAACTCCCTTCCGGAGTGACCGCAACCGTCGACGGGAAGAAGATCGCAGTGAAGGGACCGAAAGGAGAACTCTCCTTCGTCCTCCAGGATTGCGTAACCGTTGCCCTCGAAGGCAACGAGCTCCTCGTGAGCGTCGCCAATACTGACGAAAAAGAACAGAAAGCCTTCTGGGGCCTTACTCGCGCGCTCGTTGCCAACATGGTCCAGGGCGTTTCCGAAGGGTTCAAGAAAGCTCTCGAAATCCAGGGAGTAGGGTACAAATTCGAAATCAATTCCCCTACGAAACTCACCCTCTCGGTAGGTTTCTCCCACAAAGTCGTTCTCGATGCACCGAAGGGCGTCACGATCGCTCCGGACGAAAAGGAAAAGAACATCATCCACATCTCCGGAATCGACAAGCAGCAAGTAGGTTACTTCGCAGCTTTGGTCCGCGGAATCAAGAAACCCGAACCGTACAAGGGCAAGGGTATCCGCTACGTCGGTGAATACGTCCGCCGCAAGGCCGGTAAGACCGCCGGTAAGAAATAGATCGAAATTACTTTCCCCTTTCCCACCTACGTATGCTCGAAAAAGTCGCCCAGCGCATCAAGCGGCACAAGCGCATCCGCGCCCGGATCTCCGGAACCGCAGCGAAGCCGCGCCTCGCCGTCTACCGCAGCAATACGTCGATCTACGCTCAGATGATCGACGACGAAGCCGGACGCACGCTCTGCGCCGCTTCCGACATCCAGGACGCTTCCAAGGCCAAGAAATCCGAAGCCGCAGCCCTCGTGGGTAAGGCCCTCGCGGAGAAGGCCCTCGGCCTCGGCATAAAGGAATGCGTATTCGACCGCGGAGGATTCCTCTTCCACGGCCGCGTCAAGGCTCTCGCAGAAGCGGCTCGCGCCGCCGGACTCAAGTTCTAATTATTTCCCCTATCATCTCCAATATGGCGAAAGAAATGCGCGAAAATAACAAGCGCGCTCCCCGTAAGGACGGCTTCCGCGAGGTCGAAAAGGAGTTCAAGGAAGAGCTCCTCGAAGTTGCCCGCGTCACCCGCGTTACCGCAGGTGGGCGCCAACTCCGCTTCCGTGCCGCCGTCGTCGTCGGAAACGGAAAGGGAACCGTAGGACTCGGAACCGGTAAGGCTGCCGAAGTCGTCGTCGCGATCGAAAAAGCGGTCCGCGATGCCAAGAAGAACCTCATCACCTTCCCGATTATCGCCGGAACCGTTCCGCACGAAATCAAGGCGAACTTCAAGGCGACCTCCGTTCTTCTCCATCCCGCTTCCGAAGGTACCGGCGTTATTGCCGGTGGTGCCATCCGCAAGCTCCTCTTCGTCTCCGGTCTGAAGGACGTGCTCGCCAAGCGCTTCGGCGGACGCAACCAGATGACCAACGTCCGTGCCGCTCTCCGCGCCCTCGCGGGTCTCAAGCCGATCGGCGCTACCGCTTCCTTCATGAAGGCCGCCGCTCCGGCAGTCTCGGAAACCGCTCCCGTAGCGGTCGAAGAAAAGGCCGCTCCGACCAAGAAGGCCCCGGCCAAGAAACCGGCAGCCAAGAAAGAAGCCGCCGCAGAATAATCTCTCCGCACCTCTCACACCCCCATTATGCTCAATCACGCATCTCTCTCGCCGAACGAAGGTTCGCAGAAGGCTCCGATTCGTCGCGGTCGTGGAAACGGTTCCGGAAAGGGAACGTTCTCCGGACGCGGATGTAAGGGGCAGGGCTCCCGCACCGGTAAGGGCAAGTTCAACCCGGCATTCGAAGGCGGACAGACTCCGCTCTTCCGCCGCCTTCCGAAACTCCGCGGTTTCACTTCCCTCAACCAGATCCGCTTCGAAGTCGTCAATCTCGACGATCTCCAGGCTCTCGCCGACGCCGGCGTTACGGAAATCGACACCCTCCTTCTCGTGGATAAGGGTCTCGTCCGCAAGGTCGCCCCGGTAAAAATCCTCGGATCCGGGGAACTCAAGGCGAAGTTGACCGTAAAGGCCAACGCCGCTTCCGCTTCCGCTAAGGCCGCTATCGAAAAGGCCGGAGGCACTCTCGAACTCGCGTAAATCCAAATGGAAAGGAAAACCCCGGAGAAATCCGGGGTTTTCCTTTACTTTCGCCCGTTTTCCGTATACTTCGCAGGAATTTTCTTCTTCAACAAGCCTATGATTCTCAAGCATTTCGACCGGATCTGGAAGTCCGAATCCGTCAAGCAGAAGATCCTCGTCACGATCGGTCTTATCGTCGTTTACAAGTTCCTCTCCGTCCTTCCGGTTCCGGGAGTCAACGTCGACGCTCTCCAGGCCCTCCGCAACTTCCTTTCCGCGAATCAGGGGCTCGCGTTCTTCGGTTCCCTCATGGGAGGCGGTCTCGAGAACTTCTCCATCGTTCTCATGGGACTTTCGCCGTACATCAACGCCACCATCATCCTCCAGCTTCTCGCCGTCGTCATCCCGCACCTCGAAAGCCTCAAGAAGGAAGGCGAATCCGGCCAGAAGAAGATCAACAACTACACCCGCTACCTCACGCTCCCCCTCGCGTTCGCGCAGAGCTACGGAATGATCGTCCTCATCAACACGCTCGTAGCCGGAACCGGCGGCAAACTCATCGATACCGCCAATTTCTGGGGCGCCGTCTTCCCCGCGATGATCTTCATTACGGCAGGTACGCTCCTCCTCCTTTGGCTCGGCGACCTCATCAGCGAATCGGGCATCGGTAACGGAACCTCGATGATCATCTTCGCCGGCGTTCTCGCGGGCGTTCCTTCCCACGTCACCCAGTACCTCTCGGTAGGCAATATCCCGCTCCTCCTCATCCTCCTCGCGATGACGGTCGGCGTCATCTACGTCATCATCAAGTTCACCGAAGGATACCGTAAGATTCCGCTCATCTACACGAAGACGGGCCGTGACGAACGTTCGTACTTCCCGATCCGCGTCAATCAGGCCGGAATGATTCCGATCATCTTCGCCGTTTCCATCGTGACGTTCCCGGCTTTGATCGGACAGATCCTCGCCGTAAAATCCTCCGGCCGCGCCGCCTCGCTCGGACAGTTCCTCCTCGAGAACTTCTCCATGAACAATCCGGGATGGCTGTACATCGGCGTATACTTCGCCCTCATCCTCCTCTTCTCGTTCTTCTACATTTCCATCGTCTTCAATCCGTCGGAAATCGCCGAAAACATCCAGAAGCGCGGGGGCTACGTTCCGGGCATCCGTCCGGGCAAGGATACCGCCGAATTCCTCGAGAAGACCTCGAACCACCTCAACCTCTACGGCGGATCGTTCCTCGCCCTCATCGCGGTATTCCCGTACGTCATGACGAAGCTGAACAACATGCTCGGGCTCATCGACGTATCCGGTAGCGGGCAAATCGACTTCCTCATCTCGGGCGCGGGTCTCATCATCGTCGTCGGCGTCGTCCTTGATCTCGTCCGCCGCATCGATACCGAACTCAAGAGCTACGATTACAAGAAGTTCTACTAAACGGCCTAAAAAATCCCCGCGCGTCCCACTTGGGAACGTCCGGGGATTTTTTCTTTCGGATTATGCCGTAATGGCGCCGATGATCTGGTCGGCGAGCATGAGCCGGCGTTTCTTCAGCTCCTCCATTTCCGCGTCCGTCGTGGTGTCGTTTGCATTGTCTTCGCGACGGCAGATGTCCTTATCGAGTTTTTCGTGTTCTTCGACCAATGAAGCGAAGTGCGGACTCGACGTTTTGAGGCTGTGGATTTTTTCCGCCCATTCGGGATGGTCGGCAGTAAAGGAGTGGTGGGCGACGTGCATATGATGTGGGGTGACGGATACGGGGAAATTGTGACACATTTTTTTAAAAAACGAATTTTTCTTTCTCTTGCATCGCCCTGCTTTTCCATACACTGTTTGGGTCAAAAACCTTCCTATGAAAGCATTCGTATTCGATACCGAAACCACCGGATTCCCCGTACGGGACGGAGCTCTCTCCGAACAGCCCTACGTCGTTCAGTTCGCCGGAATTCTCGGCGAAATATCGGCGGACAAGGGTTTTCAGGAAATCGAGCGCGTCGATCTCCTCGTAAAGCCGCGGATTCCGATTCCGTTCGGCGCGTCCCAGGTCCACGGCCTCTACGATAAGGACGTCGAAAACGCCCCGTATATCGAAGAAATCGCCGACCGCATCCTCAAATACCTCAATACCACGGACGTCGTCGTCGGGCACAATATCGAATACGACGAAACGGTACTCCGGTACGAATTCGAACGCATGGGCCGCAAGGGCGACTACCAACCGGTGTCTTCCTGTTGCACGATGCGGTCGTCCACCGAATATTGCAAGCTCCAGGGCCGGGGATTCTCGTTCAAGCCCCCGCGTCTCGGCGAACTCTACAAATTCCTCTTCGACGAATTCTTCGAAGGCGCCCATAACGCGATGGTCGACGTGGAATCCACGGCCAAAGCGTTCAGCGAACTCGTGAAACGCGGGGTCATCACTCTCGAAGAAAAGAAGGAAATGCGCCTGTTTTAAGGGGTTTCCGATATCGAAAGAAAACGCCCCATGACGGGGCGTTTTTCGGTAGGCGCGCTACGCACGGGATTTCGCCCGACGTAACCGTCCTTCTGATTTCTTTTTCCGTACGCCGTCGATTTCCATCGCTTTCCATTCGAGCCCGACCGCAATGGCCAGATCCGATGGCCAGAAGATGAACGAAGCGACATTCGGCTTTACTTCGTCCATACCCAGGATTTCTTCGGCGAAAGCCAAGACGTCGCGGGCGCAGAGTTCGCAATCCCGGATGTCCCGTACCGTTTCGAAGGGGTCGTCCTTCGTCTCTTGGTACAGCCTGATACAAGCGAGCGCCCATCGCCGTACGGCGAAGACCTGCCAATGCCGGAGAGTCGGAATTTTCGTAAACGCGAGAGCGAGGACGAAGTATCCGAGAACCAGGACGATTGCGACCGCCGCCACGTTTTCTAAAAACATGATCCGTACTCCCGTTGAAATTGACGGCTCTAAAAATACCTACGCGAATGGGAATGTCAATAAAAGAAGGACGTCCTTGAGAATCCTATTTCTTCGGAAGGCTTTCGCAGATGGCCCTTACCGCTTCGGGGCTCAGGGATTTCAGAGTTTGCAGATTCGCGGCCCCGTTCCCTGCGGGGATCTTCGCGTCTTTCAGCATGTCCGCCTGGATTTTCTCGGTCATTCGGGTAACGGTGCTTTCGACGATCGGAAAAAGGAATTCTTCGAATTTCCCTTGCGCGCTCACGATAAGGGCCTCTTTCGTTTCGGCGTTTTCCGGAAGGGTCAGGAAAACGTAGCCATACAGCAAACCCCCGAGGATGAGGAGTTTGACGGCGAGTCCGACGCGCCTCATTCGGCGCTGGTCTTTCATCATGGCGTAGCAGGCCTCCGCAGCGGGGAGATCATCGAGGTTTCGGAAAAGTGCCACGGGAGTGGGTGTGAAATGGTATCGTCGCATTAGTTCACCTCTTCGGCTTCCAAAACCCAAGTCGAGGCGTTCCATCCGGTATAGCAGTCGGCTCCGGAATACCCGGGAGTGCTACTCACCCAGACTTGAATCTGTTTCGAACCCGCGCTGATTCCGTTGCAATATCCGACGACGGTTCGACTCCGATGGGTATTGTCGCCACTCGTGTAGTAGTCGTATACCAACGGTTGACCAGGACAAGAAGCCCCGCCCACCTTAATTTCCCAACGACAAGCATTGCTTGTGCTTGTGACACGAAGGGCATCGGTATATTGGATACGAATTTTCGTCGAAGAGCTGAGTTTCGTGAAATTCAGGACCCTGCTCGCGATTTGTCCCACGTCCGTGTCGTCGTTCGGTCCGTTCGCAGTCGCGTAGGCGATGGTTCGGATCATCGGTCCGTTGACGTGGAGTTTCGCGGACGGAGAGGTCGTTCCTATGCCGACGTTGCCAGTATCAAGAATTGAAAAGGCTTCCGTATTGTATTGATTGAGGAATCAGAATCGGTTGCCAGTTCCACTCACCTTGATATACACCGGAGCACTCGTGCTTCCGGTAGGCGCGCCGAATTCGAGTCCCCTCTTCGATCCATCGGAACCCTCGTTTATGAATCAGGCTATCGGATACGAATTCGCCACGGATCAATTTACGGAATCGGTAGTCGTTATCCGCACGTCGAGTTTTCTTGTGGCGGGATTCGCCGTTCCGATTCCGACGCCCCCGCCCGAAAACGTAAGATTCGACAGATTATCGTCGAGCGTCGAGAGGGCGGCAACCATCTTGTTCCATTCGGCGGAAGAGAGCGTCGCGCCGGAATTCGCCGTTGCCGGAAGGCTCGAAACATAGGCGGAATACCCTACCGAAAGCGCTCCGAGCGTTCCGAAGAAGCCCACGGCGGCGATGACCGATTTTCGAAAAATACCCGAATCCATACGCATGTTTTAAGAAATAACGGAAATTTGATGTATTCTATATGGTTACGAACCGAATGCAACGCGAGGAACCCGACTTGCGATTGGCTGCCAGTCCCGTACAATGCGCCAGCCCTTTCGGAAAGGGGAACGCGTACGCCCGGGGCAACCCGGGTGAGGAAAGTCCGGACACTGCCTGGAAAGCGCGGCAGGTAACGCCTGCGGCCCGGTGAAGAATCCATAAGCGCCGGGTACGGAAAGTGCCACAGAGACCATACAGGGCTACGGCCAAAACGTGAAAAGCCATTCGATGCCGCAAGGCTACGGATGGGTTCGTACGGTAACGTACGAAGACTGGCAAACCCCGCGCGGTGCAAGGGGAATGGTGCCGAACCCATACGGCTCCAGGGCCGGGTGAGGCATACCCCGCTCGAGGCGTCGGGCGACCGGCGTCCTAGATAGATTCGCGTTGAGACACAGAATCCGGCTTACTACCTTTCCGAAGGGGTACATTTTTGAAAAGCTTCCGATTTCGAATTCCGTTCTCCGTTTCGCACTCAACGTACCGCCAAGTACGTTTCGCTTGCGATACTCGAACGTCATCCGAACTCGTCGCTTTTGAAAAACGTGCTACGATTACTGAAGTAACCCAATTACCATGCACATCCTCCTCGTAGGAATCCAGGGTTCCGGTAAAGGCACCCAGGCCCGTAAGATCCTCGAAAAATTCAATTGCTCCTTTTTTGAAATGGGACAAAAGCTTCGTAATTTCACCACGCTCGGGCACCCGAAGAGCGCCGAGGTGAAGGCTTGTCTCGATTCCGGCGCGCTCGTCTCGCCCGAACTCGTCGGCACCATCCTCCAGCATTACCGCGACACCCATAAGGGCGGACGCATCGTTTTCGACGGCATTCCCCGCAACGCCGATCAAAAATCCCTCTTCGACGGAGTCTTTCCCGATTACTTCGTCATTTTTCTCGACCTCGAACGCGACGAAGCCATCCGTCGCCTCGCCGGCCGCCGCATCGACCCGACTACCGGAGAATCTTTCCCCGGCGATTTCAAGGGCGACTTTTCGCCGTATACCGGAGCGAAACTCGTGAAGCGCGATGACGACCACCCCGAAGCCGTCGCCAAGCGCATCGACACGTTCTATCAAAACACCCTGCCGCTCTTGGCCGCATGGGCGGGCGAAGGCCGCCGAGTCTACCACATCGACGCGAGCAAGGGCGTGGACGAGGTGTTCTCGCACATCGAAGTCGTTCTGTCCGCTTACGGAGACGAAAAATAGGCACGTATGAAAATCATCTCGCTCAATTGCTGGGGAGCCCGAATCAATCCGGAAATTCTCGATTTCCTCATTGCCCACCGCGATAGCGTGGACGCGTTCTGTTTCCAAGAAATGATGCGCGACACGGGGGACGACGAATTCGATCCCCTCTTCGATCCCAAGGAAATCCGCAATACCGTGGAAACCTTTTCCGAACTGCTTCCCGGTTTCGAACACCGGTTCGCCACGTTTTACGGCAACGACTACGGCATTGCCACTTTCGTCCGCGAATCGGTGGGCATCGCCGACAGCTTCGAGAGGTTCGTCCACCTCGACGATACGCGCATAAGGCTCGCCGTCGGAAACGAAGGCGCGCATTCGAGGAAGGTGCTCGTCACCACTCTGGGCAACGGAATCCATTTGGCCAATCTCCACGGGCTCTGGATCGGCGGATACGGAAAGGGCGACCACCCGGACCGTATCGCGCAATCCGAAAAAATCCTCGCGGCGGTACTTCCGCTCGAAGGGCCGAAGATCCTCATGGGCGATTTCAACCTCAACCCCGACACCAGGAGTTACCGCATGTTTTCCGACGCCGGATTCTCGTGCCTGGTGGAACGGTTCGGAATCACTTCGACCCGCACACCGCTCTACGAAAAACCCGGAAAATACGCCGACTATGCCCTCGTGACCCCGGACGTTCCGGTCCGAGACTTCCGCGTATTGCCCGACGTGGTCTCCGACCATGCGCCGCTCCTTCTCGAAATCGCCGCGTAAGGGGATGCGTTCGAATCCCACCCGTACCACTTCCGTACCGCGTCTTTATGAAAATTATCTCGCTCAATTGCTGGGGAGGAAGGCTCTCGCCCGACCTCCTCGAATTCGTCCGCACGCGCTCCGCGACCACGGACGTTTTCTGTTTCCAGGAAGTTTTTCGCGAAACGGACGCCACCGGACCGCTGCCACCCTTCCATCCGACTGGCGACCACGCGCTTTTCGAACGGCTCGTCGCGGTACTGTCGGATTTCGAAGGGCGTTTTTCGGCATCGTACGGGAGCCGCTACGGCCTCGCGACGTTCGTTCGGAAGAAGATCGGCATCGTTTCGGATACGACCGCGTTCGTTTTCCGCGACGGTCCCGACGAACCGCTCGAATCCGGTCTCGAAGGGGAACACGCGAGGAGCGTCTTCGTCGTCCGGCTCGGCAACGGAATCCGCGTAGCGAATTTCCACGGGCTCTGGCGGAAAGGCACGGGAAAGGACGACCTCCCCGAGCGCATCGAGCAGTCGAACCGGATGATGGGCGCGTTCGACCGCGAAGAAGGGCCGATAGCGGTCCTGGGGGATTTCAACCTCAACCCGAATACCGAAAGCATCGCCGTCTTCGAACGCGCCGGTTTCCGGAACCTCATCAAAGAGAAGGGCGTCCGATCGACCCGGACCCACCATTTCGATCCGAGGTGGTCGCCGTATGCCGATTATGCCCTCGTACGGGGGGTCGCCGTCCGCGATTTCGCCGTATTGCCCGACGCGGTCTCCGACCATGCGCCGCTCCTTCTCGAAATCGAAGCCTAATGCGCGCCTACGTCCACGTTCCTTTTTGCCGGCAGAAGTGCGGATACTGCAAGTTCGCGCTCACGCCTTTCGTGCGCGAAGCGCAGGTGTCGCGGTATTTCGCGGCGCTCTTCGCCGAGGTTTCGGCATTCGCGGACGCGGAAGGGGACGTCGGGAAGGTCGAAACCCTCTACTTCGGAGGCGGAACGCCCTCAGCCGTAGGGGTAGCGAGGATCGGTACGGTAATCCGCCAATTTTCGGACCGTTTCGGAATGGCGGAGGACGCGGAAATTACCGTGGAAGCCAATCCTGAGGATTTAACCCCGGAATTCTGCCGGGCCCTCCTTGAAACCGGCGTTACGCGGCTCTCGGTGGGGGTCCAATCGCTCGATGATGCCGTATTGGCTACCGTGGGCCGAAAAGACGCGAAAACGACGATGGCGGGGCTGAAATCGGCATTCGACGCCGGATTCGCGAACGTGAACGCCGACCTCATCCTCGGACTTCCGCAGGAGAAGCCGAAGGGAACGCTTTCCGCCATGGAACGCCTCCATGCCGAATTTCCGCTTACCCATACGAGCGCGTATCTGCTCGAAGAGGGTTCCTATCCGAAAAACTGGAGCGGCACGCACGCCGATACCGAGTCGGTCCGGGAGGAATTCCTCGCGTGCCGCGATTTCCTGATACGGAAGGGGTTCGTCCACTACGAAGTTTCGAATTTTGCCAAACCGGGCCACGAATCGCGGCACAACCGCGGATACTGGGAACGCCGCGACGTCCGCGCGTTCGGTCTCTCGGCGGCGTCGCTCTGGAAAGGCGAGCGCTTCGAAAACGCGGCGTCGTTCGCCGGATATTACCGATGAGATACCGTATCCCGGGAACGTCTCACCGGCGAACAGGTGCGGATCGAGGAGGCGCTTTGCGGAATCCGGACGTTTTCCTTACCGTCGGAACTCGTTGCCGACCCGTCCAAACGTGACGAATTCGCCGCTTTGGGATGGATTGTCGAGAAGGATGGAAAAATTCTCCCAACTCCGGCTTGAATTTTTTTGCTCGACCATATAATAGCCGGGCTAATTTAGGAAAGTAGGCCGCTGTAGCTCAGTAGGTAGAGCGCATCCATGGTAAGGATGAGGTCACCGGTTCAACCCCGGTCAGCGGCTCCATTCGAAATAAAAAATCCCCCGGTGACGGGGGATTTTCAATGCCCGAAGCATTATTTTCCCGAATCGCCCGCATCTTTCCTGAGCAGTATCAAAACCAGCCCAATCACCCGGCTTTTTTCCTTGGGATCGCTCTCCGCGATGAGCAGTGCGAGGGCCGTGAGGGCTTCGGGCGACATCCGCGTGGCGTCGAGGATGCCGGCTTTGCGTAAAAACCACACGAAGGCGAACGCGCCCGATCGCTTATTGCCATCGTTGAACGGATGGTTCTTGATGATGAAATAGAGGAGGTGCGTGGCCTTCTCTTCGAGCGTGGGGTACGCGTCTTCGCCGAAGACCGACTGCATCACGTTGCCTACGATTCCGGCGAGGTTTCCGACAATCTTCTCTTGGGCGAAGAGTTCGGTGGCTTCACCCTTGGAAAGGAGGTCGGCCTTGAGTTCGGCGATGGCCGAAGCGAGGTCGGATGCCGCTAATTCAACCTGCGTCCTATTCCATCCGGATTCCGGCAGGTTCGAACGGTCGTACGCGTCGAGTGAGAACCACGTCGACGCGAAGAGCCGAACGAGATCAAGCGTTTCGTCCGACCCCATGCCCGAACCGACCGGAAGGCATTTTTTGACGTCTTCCACAGCTTTCAGGAAGGCTTCGTAATTGCTCTCGATGCGGGAGACATTGACGGCATAGCCTTCGGAAACGTACTGCCGGAGGGTTTTTGTGGCCCATTGGCGGAATTTGGTGGCGGTTTTTGAATTTACCCGGTATCCCACCGAAAGGATGACGTCGAGATTGTAGTAATCGATATCTCGAACCACCGTTCTTCCACCTTCTTTCTGAGCTGTTGCATTTTTTGCAACAGTTGAACTTCGATCCAATTCCCCTTCGGAAAAAATCTTCGAAAGGTGACGAGAAATCACGGATTTGTCGCGCCCGAAAATGGAAGCGATTTGTTCCAGGCTCGCCCAGACCGTTTCAGCCCGTGCGTCGATTCTGAATTCTATCGCCCCGTCCTTTCCCTGATACACGACGGGTTCGATGGCTTGGGGTGCCATGGGATGGGGGTTACGATGGTATGTTCCCGATACTATCCGCAAAAATTGGCATTCCAAGGAAAACCGCGCGAAAAATTCGGGAAAAAACGGACATGTCCGCATTGTTTTTGAATTCACCCTCGTCCGTCCCATTGGAAGCGCATTCTAAAAACATAAATAATCATGATGTCAAATACGAATTGACTTCCGGGGAAACGGAGTATTTTTATCCGGTAGGCAATTTCGGCAATTCCAATTTCAGAGGAGGGAACAAACCATGCCCACGCTTTCGAACAAAGACCAAAAGCAACTCGACGACCTCGGTTTGCCGCCCCATACCAAAGAGGCCGCCAAGCGCGTCTGGGAAGCGGAAGACGAAAAATCCATCAAGGGTTACGTCGTTCTCTTCACCATCTTCGCGCTCATCGGCATCCTCGTAGCCACGCTCTTCGTACCGGAAACGGCCCCCTTGGTCAACGTCGCCGTCGTCGTGACGTGGCTGGGAATCCTGCTCTACGGCATCAGCGGCTTCTTCATGGTCGTCACCGCCTCCGTCTTGGCGGATAAGACCGGCGACAAGGCGGACGGCTTCTTCTTGAATCGCGGTACGTTGCGGATGGCCAAAGGGAAACCGTCGGCCAGGAAAGCGGTCGGCTGGATCGCCCACATCGGCCTTGCGGCATCCTTGGCCCTTACCGGCTCCACCGTTACGGCGTTCTTCTTCGTATTGAGCGTTCTCGTGCTCAAGTTCGGCTTCTTCGCCGTCGCAGAAAACGCGAAGAAGTTCCTCGCCAAGTTCGAAGTGCGCGAAGGGCCCGTCGAAAAAGGCGACTTCCGCAACACGACGGGCGTAATCGAAGGCGAATACGCCCGCGTCTCATAGTCGCTACCCCGGAGTCCCCGGCTTCTTCGGAATGCCGGACGGCCCGACCGAAAAATCCCCCGACCGCAAGGCCGGGGGATTTCATTTCGTACGAACTCCTTTTTTCGGCCCGTTCGATAATCGTATACGGCGCGAAGGTCGCGTTCATCGACTATTGGAAAATCCCTATTCTTTCTTCTTTGTCGATTCGGAAAGGTTTTTCGTGTCGCCCTCGATTCGTTTCTGGACTTTCTTCGTGTCTTCCGCCGGTGGTAAGTTCTCTGGGCTTACTCATCGTTCCCGGAGCATTTTGCGAACCGCGAGATTGTTATCGACGTGTTCCTTCGTTATGGGATTCGTTCCGTTCAGATTCTTTTCCACTACGTTGTGACTCGTGATTTCGTTGGCGAAGTCTTTGGCTTTGATTGTGAGCGTGGGGAGAAAATCCGCAAGAGGTCGACTGACGGGTATTTTCAATTTCGATTTCATTTCCAAAGTAGTCCTTCCTCCGAAAAGGGCCTTATCGCCTTGGGAACGGATGATTGCAAAATCTTTTTCATCCACGCCGCGCTCGTATATTACGCTCGAAAGGACCTTTTCGCTTTCGGAGAGTTTCTCCCGAGCTTTTATTCGCTCGGAATCGAGAAGACGTTGTTCGATAAGTTCTTGCTTTCGGGTTTGAATGGCGAAATATGCTTGGGCGAAAGCGATTTCAGGTTTTGAGGAATCTCCGTTCTGAGCCACGAGATAGGCGGCATATCGCGTAAGGAGAACGTCGTCGACGGTACGTCCCGCACCGCTTCCGAGGTCGACCATTTTGTTGGACTCAACAAAATGGTCTTTTGCCTCAACGGAGGCATTCTTGCAGGATTCAACCGCCTTTTGAACTGACTTTTCAAAATTCCGCCATTCGGCATATCAAAGCAGTTTTTGAAGATCTCTCGCGCTCCAGAATTCGACGCCGCCGGATTCTTGACGGATGGATTCGAAGTTGACGAGAAGGGAAGATATGAGTTCGGATTTCATGGTTGGCGTTTCGTGGATAGTCTTTTCCGTGACGTTTGCCGGTTTTTACTCGGTGGCCTGTTGATTCTATCTGACAACCTTGCCGAGTCATGGAAATTTTACGGAAATTCTTACGAACGGATAACAACCCCTCGGTTCTACGGTTCCCCGACTTCGACGTCGAAGTCGACCGAAAGCGTGTCAAAACGCTCCGCATCGCGGTGTATCCCGGTACGGGGCGGGTTCGCGTATCCGCGCCGTTGCGCGCGACGGACGCGGCGATACGGGCCTTCGTGATTTCTAAGATGGATTGGATCCGCAAGCATTTGTCGAAGGTCGCGGACGGAATTGCGGCAACGGAGTCCGAATACGTTTCCGGCGAGACACACGATCTTTTCGGGGAACCGCGCCGCCTCGAAATCGAGGAATCCGCCAAACCTCGGGCATCCCTCCGGGGAAATGCCATCGTATTGGCGGTTCCGAGCGGAAGCGGTAAAACATTCCGTAAGGCGTTGCTCGACGAATTCTACCGGTCCGAATTGAAAAAAATCCTCCCCGGAATGGTGCTTCGAGGGGAAGAAGAAATGGGCGTGAAAACCTCACAGTGGAGGGTTCGGGCCATGAAGACCAAGTGGGGGACTTGCAACGTCCGCGACAAACGCATTTGGCTCAGTCTCGAATTGGCTAAGAAACCGCTCCGCGCCGTGGAATACGTGGTCGTCCACGAACTCGCCCACCTCATCGAACGCGGCCACGGCCCGAAATTCAAGGCCGTCATGGACCGGTTTTATCCGGATTGGCGGGAGGTGAAGAAGGGGATGGAGGGGAGGGGTGGATAATCTTTCTTAGTTTTGAAATCGACCGTTTGCCTGATGTTGGAAAAACGGTCTTTTGGAATATTGCCGGC
>JAUPLX010000023.1 GCA_030836665.1 Patescibacteria group bacterium | reverse complement strand
TTCGCGTGGGCGAGGTTTCCTATCCGGCGGATTCGTCCGAGCACGCTTTCGGAAATGATGAGCACTCCGCTCCGGTACTCGCCGCCGGCACGTAGGAGGTCCGCCGCCGTAGCGGTTCTCGATTCGCTCAGCTTATCCTCTTCGGTACGCTCCAGGTTCCATTCGACGCTCTCGTTCATATCGGTTCGGTTAGGTGTTTGACAAACCGATATTATGGCATTTTGATAAAAATCAACGTCCGTTGGAATTTTTATTGCGAACGGAGGTGGGGGAGTCCGGCGTAACGCTTGTTCCAGGTTATTTGCCGCTTGGCGTAGTTGCGCGAATTCTGCGCTACGAGGTTTTCGTATTTCTCGAAGGCGGGCGAATCTTTTCCCGATGGATCGCCGAATTCGCCTTCCAGGTACCGCACCGCTTCGCCATATCCGATGCACTTCATCCCGAATGCCGTTTTTCCGTATTTTTCCATGAGCGCCACGGCCTCTTCGAACAGCCCGTCAGCGAACATTTTCCGTACCCGCGCGTCGATTCTGGCATAGAGCGAGGCACGGTCGCCGTCGTAGGGCGTGGCGAAGGCGACGTTTTCGAATTTCAGCTTCCGTTCCGTGTGGAACGAGGCTTTCGATTTCCCGGTTTTCGCGAACACCTCGAGTCCGCGCACGACGTAGTGCGAATTGTTCGGATGTATTTGGGCGGCATATTCGGGATCGACGGCTTCGAGCTTCCTCCAGAGGGCTTCGTTGCCGTTTTCCAATCGGAAGGTTTCGAGATCCGCGCGCAATTCCTTATCCGGAGGAACCTCGGGAACGTCGAATTCGAACAGGAGCGCGTCGAGGTATAGTCCCGTTCCGCCGCATACGATGACGGTTTTTCCCCGTGAGGCGATATCTTCCATGGCACCGGTCGCCGCCTTTACGAAGAGCGCGACCGAAAAATCCTCGCTCGGGTCGGCGAGGTCGAGGCAATGGTGGGGGATGCCGCGCATCTCCTCCGGTTTGATTTTCCCCGTCCCGATTTCCATTTCTCGGAAAATCTGGCGCGAATCGGCCGAAACCACTTCTCCGCCGAAACGCTCCGCCAATTCGAGCGAAAGCGCAGTTTTTCCTGATGCGGTAGGGCCGTAGACGACGATGACGTTCATTAGTATTTCGCCGGATAATCGCCGAACGGGGCCTCGCCCCCTTCCGCTTCGGCCTCTTCGTCCTCGTCGTAGCTGTTCATAATGTCTTGCGTCCAGCGGGCGAGGGCGTGGAGATTCTCGTTTAAACTCATGTTGCGCCAGTCGATGGAATAGTCGATGGGTTCGGTTTCCGAGCCTTCGATATAGAACGCGGTAATGACCGAAAATCCCTGCTTGTCGGCGATTTCGTTCAGTTTGCGGATGTATTCTTCGGCGATGTCGGCGAATTCTTTGCGGGAGAGTTTGTTCATAGGCGGAGTTACGTGTTTATTGGGGAATGGCGGACGGCTTTCGGCCGTCGATTTCCGGAACCGGCATGAGACGGATGGAAACCGTCCGCCATTCCTTAATCCACCGGACAATTCTCGATACCTTCGAATTTTCTCGGTATGGCCGAACCGTCGGGAATCTTGTCGAGCAATTCGGGCCAATCTTTGCGGATGTCCGAGAGTATCATACGGATGTCTTCGATATTTTCCACCGATACCAACCGCGTCCGGTAGGTTTTGACGCCCGGAAACCCATGGAGGTATTCGACGAGGTGCTTTCGGGCTTCGAGAGCTCCTTTACGTCCTTTTTTCGCGACGAGGAGTTCGGCATGGCCGTCCATGGTCGAAAGTATTTCGGCCAACGTGGGCCGGTATTTGCCCGGAAGGAACGCCCAGGGATTTCCGAAACTCGCCCGACCGATCATGAATCCGTCGAGATTGCCGAGCTTCGCGACGCCGTCGTCGTAATCGGAGATGTCGCCGTTCGCGATGACCGGAATCGACAGATGGCGCTTGAGTTCGTAAATGCCGGTGAAGTCGGCCTGGCCGCCGAACGCCTGTTGGTAGGTGCGGCCATGGACGGTAATGAGATCCGCTCCGGCGTTTTGCAATCCTTGGGCGAACTCGACGAGAAGCGAGTCGTCCGACCAGCCGAGGCGGGTTTTGACCGATACCGGGATTTTTACGGCCTTCGCCATTTCTTCAACGATGCGGAAGGCGGTATCGCGATTAATCATGAGGCTCGAGCCGTGACCGCTTTTGACGACCTTTTTCGCCGGACAACCCATGTTGATGTCCACGCCCGTCGCGCCGGAAGCTTCGATGAGTTTCGCGGCTTCGCGGAACATTTCCGGATCTTTTCCGAAAATTTGGAAAACGAGCGGGCGTTCGATTTCGTCGTGGGGGAGAACTTCTTTCGCCAAGTGTTTCGAACGTACCAAACCGTCGGCGCTGTAGAACTCCGAAAAGACTACCGTGCCAGGCGCGGTCTTGCGTACCGTGAGGCGGTACGGGGAGTCGGTATACCCGTCCATCGGGGCGAGGGCGACGATCGGGCCTTTCGCCGCGAGGTCTTTCCAATAGTTCTTATTCATTCGTCAAGCGCAAGAAGTGGAAGGAGAGAAAAACGTGTGATAATCTATCGGAAGACACGAGAAATCAAAACCAAAATCCTTTTTTATGAACGTACCCAAGCCGAATCCCGGCATCGCCGAACTCCGCGCAACCAAAGAAGCGGCCAAAACGGGCCTCCGTGACGAATACGGTTTTCCGAAGGCCTCGGCCGCCATCGCCCTCGTTTCGGTTACCGATCCGGTCAAGCGCGATTTCCTTCTCGAAGGGCTTTCCGCCGTCGGCGTCGCGGCGGTAGCCGTTACGACCGACGAAATCCCGGAACTCCGCAACGTCGTCGCCGTCACGAAGACGACCGCGAACGAGCTCTACGCTTTCGATTTTTTCGTATCCGACGGCGAGAGCGAAGACCTCGACATCGTCAAATGCATGAAGGCCGGAGTGACTCCGATCCTTCCGGAAAAGAACGTTTTCTCCGGAATCCTCAAGGATTTCAATCCGATGAAATTCGAAGGGAACGCTTTCCTCTTTAAGGATGACAACCAGTTCCGCATGTTCGCGGCTACCGTCTCCTATTTGGAGAACGTGAAATTTCCGGAAGACCGTCGGATTCTCTTGAAACACGTAGCGGAGACGTTCTAAGGTTTTCGGCATGAAAAATCCCGGTTTGGCCGGGATTTTTTCGACTACGCTAATTTTTCACGCAGTAAAGGAGCGCGACGTTACGGGGGCGGGTCTCATTTCCGCCGGTTGCGGAGGTGTCCCAAGTATTTTGAAGGTAGTTGTACGTCCCGTATGCGCCGTTCGCATACGTTCCGGCACCAGTTTCGTAAGGAGCCTTATGTGAGTGGCTCTTCAATTCGTCGGCTTGCCAACTCTTCAATGCACATCCTCCCGTTCTAGCTGCGCAGTCAGGATCCTGTTTTCCGTCGGACCGGACCGTCGTACCTCAGTCGAACGTATTCATTCCGCGAATGAATTGTCCCCGTAAATCCGGTCTGCTGCCCGTTCCGTCCGCTGGGGCCCATCCCGTCGGGCACGTCGTGAGATTGAAAGCCATAACCGCTCCGGCGGGCGTTGCCGAAGAGAGGGTCGTAATCGCCGATTCCGCATTCGCGAGCCGTTCATTGAGGTTGTCCACGTTCCCTACGAGGAGGTTCCATTGTGACGATTGGACCACGTTTCCTGCAACCTTCCCCCGGAGCGCGGAAGGATCCGACCAATTGTAGGTGAGCGCGTAGGCGATGCCGGTAAAGAAAACCGCCGCGAAGGAACCGAAAATGATTCCGCGGAATCCGGTTTTCAGAAAATCTCCAAAAACATTCTTCATAATTAGTCTTTTATGCAGTAAAGAAACGCGACGTTGCGGGGGCGGATGGCCGCGCTCATTATGACGGAAGTCGAAGAGATGGCCGACCAGCTGGTCGCGGCAGTCGTCGATCCGTTCCACGACTGGAGGTCTTCCAGATTTCTCTTATGGGACGCGTTCGCGGGGCAAAGGTTGTTTCCGACCCCGCTTTGCAAACACTCCATATCGGACGTACTGATGAATTCGCTGAAGTTATTGCTGTAGTGCCCCATCATTCTCGACGCGTTTTGCACGCTCGCGAGCGTGCGTCCCGAATCCACTCCGCGCCCGCCGTCGAGCCCACGGATGAATTCGCCCCGAAGGTCCGGTCTGGCCGGGCTTCCACCGCCGTCGGCAGGACTCCATCCCGTTGGACACGTCGTGAGGTTGAAGGGCATGATGGCCTTCGGCGGGACCACGTACTGGAGCATTTCGTTCCACTTGTCCTTCGAGAGCGTTTCGCCGGGGGAAGCGGTAAGTGACGCGTAGGTAGCGTATCCCACCGAAACGCTGATCGCGCCGATAGCGAAAGCCGCGCCGACCAAGGCGCCGTGCATCAGTTTTTCGGAAGGTCGGAAGTTTTTTTGAGAATTCATGGGAAGGGGGTTAGTTTTTTACACAGTAGAGCAGTGCGAC
>JAUPLX010000022.1 GCA_030836665.1 Patescibacteria group bacterium | reverse complement strand
ATTGCCTTCATGAAATCTTTCGCCGAGTCCATCGTCGAAGCGGTCGAACTGCTTTCGAAAAAGCGGAAAGAATCCTACCTCCATGGCTGGGAGCGTCCGTTTCTCCTGATCGAAAACGCGGTGAACGACGCTTCCTCCCTCGCGCCTTCGTTTCTTTGGTGGTCGCCTCTGGCACAGCCTCCGAAAATCTGGAACGCCCTTATGAAAGACCGGGCGGACGAGGAGTATTTCGCCCGCTTCGAATCCATTCTCTCGAACCGGCTCTTCATCGCGGTACTCTACGTGAAACTCGCGGACCGGTACCACAATCTCCTGACCCCGAAACCGGATAAGAACGACCCGTCGAAGCCCGACGCCAAGGCGCTGAAGAAAGTGATAGACGAAACCGAAGAACACTACCTTCCGATGGCGGAACGGTTGGATCCGCGAATCCATGAAACGCTCCGGATGGAAATCGACCGACTGAAGGGGTTTTTGGCGGTCGATTCCGCGAAACTTCGAAGCAGTACCGCGGTCAAACGCATCGTTCCATAAAGTGGCGGACTCGCCCGGGTTCGGTTTTTAGGCATGAAAAAACCCCAGCGCGTTGGGTAACGGAGGCTGGAGTTATCGTATGGTCCCCAGTAGTCAGCGAAGGTCACGCTAGGTGCCGTTGGTGCGACGTACTGGTGGAGGTGGTTCCCGTGTCAATGGGACGGTTCGATTGAACCGACTCGCCAAACTTCGGTAGATTTATTTGAGGGACATCTTCACTTTTCCCTTTGTCTTTTTGTTCTTTTTGGAAGCGGACATGCCGCTTGCCCGGAAAAATTCGTTCCGGTGGAAGCGGTGTATCCGCTTCCGGTTTGGTTGGGCCGTCCGCACTGAGTCGGAGCGACGTTTTCGTTTTTATTTTTTGTTGGAGGCCTCACGGGTGACATTCCGGGAAACCGTTTCTTGTTTAGCGAGATTTTCTTAATGAGCAGTCCCGGAGGAGAGAAGCGTTTTTTTGCTTCCTCGGTGGGTACAGGGATATATTACCCCTTTCCGAAAAGCCTGACCAAACATGAGATATTGCCAAATGGTGAAAATATGGCGATTCGATATATCCATGCTCGATTTTCCTCTATTTGAAGCCAAAAACGTTTTTTCGTAATTTTTATCGAAACATTTTGCGCAGGTAGGGTGAAAACACGGGGAAACGCGATTGACGTATAAAAAAATAAAACGGTTTCCGTTTGATTAATAAGCCAAAATCGATACTATCTTTGGGAATTTTCCACTCGTTTCGCAAGCAAAGTACGCGCACCCGTGTCCGAATGCCCCAATATCTTGTGAATTCTCCCCTAAGCGACCCCCTCCGCCATTTTTCCATGAAGCGTTTCGTTGCCGTCCCCGCAGTCATTCTCTGAGCATTCCTCCCGGTTTTCGTCCTTCAGGCGGAAAAACTTTCCGAGCCGATAATCGCTCCGAAGGTGCTTTTCTCCGTGAATTCCGAATTCGTCCTTACCGAACCGAAACTCCGGACCACGCTCGTAGTCGTCCGGTATCCCGAGATTTCCGGTCGGAAATATTCCCTCATCGGTTCTTGCGCTACCGTAGCCAAGCCCGTTTGGTCGGAAGTATCGGCTGCCGGGGTCCGGTCGGAAATATTCCCCGTATCCGTCTCCGCCGATTGCGGCGCGACTTCCGTCCGTTTTTCCATCGCGACTTCCGGTAAAACGGTTTCCGGTTCGAGCATTTCCGTGCCGGTGATGACGAGAAGCGCCCTATTTACGAGCCTTTCGGATCTTTCCGATAACGATCTGTTCGTTTTTGCCCGCGATTCCGCCGCGTCGGCCAACAAGCTTCTCGATTCTTCGCGCGCGCTTATTTCGTCTTCGGGCTCTACCCAAAAGGAGAAACTCTCCGGACTCGCCCTTTCCTACCGCGCGGCGAACCTGTCGTTTCGGTCCGACGACGCGTTTTCCCTTATCCGCGCGAGGGAGGATATCCGGTATTCCGTTCCCGTCGCGGGGAAGTCGATGCCTACCGATTATCCGTTCATCCCGGGATCGATGCGCCCGTACCGCAGGGATACGACCGATGGAATCCACCATGGCTGGGATATCATGGCGGCCGTTTGAACCCCCGTTCGCTCCGTTTCTTCCGGCGTGGTAGTCCGCGTCGTATCCGGATTCAGCTGGCGGGATTTCGATCGGCTCCGAAAGGGCGCGAACCTTTCGGAGGACCAGAAGCTCCTCAATCTGGATATTTACCGGGGAAACCAAATATGGCTGAAAACCGCCGACGGCAACGTCACGTTCTATTCGCACCTTCGGGATTTGGCTCCCGGAATACGGGAAGGGCAGTACGTAGCGGCCGACGAAATGCTCGGAACCGTCGGCGTCACGGGCGTTCCGGATAGGTCGTACCGCAATTCGCACCTGCATTTCGAGATTCAGAAAAATCCGCACGACGGTTCGGATTCGAAAGATCCCCTTTCCGTCATGCGCTGGCCGTATTTGGGGAAAGGCGATACGAAAACTTCCGTGCGGACGTTGACGGAAAACGCTTTCGGAGGGTAATCCCCCCGCGAAATGAAAACCCCAGGGAACCCTGGGGTTTTCATTAGTAGTAGGTTGCCGAAGCGCTTTGGGTTTCCGCCAAAATCCGGATGTCCCGCGTCGGATAATCGAAGAATTGGTGGAGGTCGATGACGAAGCCGGTGTACGCTTCGGTGGCGATTCGGAGGACTACGTATCCGTCCGATGACGTGTATACGTCCACGGCCGATGTCCAATTCCCGTTTTCGACGATATTTTTGTTCGCGTAGACTCCGTCCCAATTATGGAAGTAGACCTGGGTGTCGAGAATGCCCGCGGTAGTGTACCGATATCCCCTGACGTGCCATCCGCCCATGATGAACTGAGTGTTTCCGCTCGGCGCGCCACCTGCCCAAAGCGTCGTCTTAATGTGGCGGTAGCCGACGGTGGACGTTCCGAACGAGTGCCAACCGTGCACGTGGCGGCCAT
The DNA here is from genome assembly GCA_030836665.1 of Patescibacteria group bacterium. Lineage (GTDB taxonomy): Bacteria > Patescibacteriota > Gracilibacteria > BD1-5 > UBA2023 > JANJWP01. The sequence continues at coordinate 4,559 of JAUPLX010000022.1, read as the reverse complement.
TCCCCGTCGCTCAGTAGGAAATCCCCCCGTTTACCGCGAGTTTCGCATGATTAGCATAAACGTTCGGCGTATTCGTGCCGATGCCGACCACGCCACCGGTTACGTTCATTCCCCCGGCGAGCGCGTTGACGTGCGAGACGACGTCGTTCCAAGCGGTGGAGGTAAGTCCGGAACCGCCGTTAACGGTCGGTAGTGCCCCCCAGCTCGCCGCGGCGAAAGAAACCGCGGTCCAAACCGCTCCGACGGAAAGGCAGATACCGAGACCGGTCGTCATGCCTTTGAGAAGGTGTTTTTGAAAATCGCGCATAGGTTTATCTCGTGTTATCGAAATTGGAATGGCAGCAACAGTATGTCGACATGCCGTTGGTTCCTCCGCAATACCCGTACCCGTACCAACCCCCTCCGACCGTATTGTTCGCCGCCTTGTCGACGTGGCTTATAGCACTGGCATCGACGCTTCCGTAGCAATAGTATTTCGTATAGGGGCCGCTGTTCGTGGATATGGCATCGCATGCCGAACTACAGCTCACACCGTTGCTCTTGAGGACTTGCAGTTGTCCGTATCCGGCGGCTCCGGTCGCGAGAATTCCGGCACACATTCCGGTCGCTGCGGCCCTTCAGATCGTACCGGTGTTATCGTAAGCGATATTTCCTCCGGCTACGTCCAAAGTGGTTCTTGGGTTGATCGTACCGATTCATACGTTCGCGCCGGAGGCGGAGATTTCCGCAGTTCTCGAATCGAGCTGAAGTACCGCGTCGACGATCCGGTTCCAGGAAACGGAAGAAAGTCCCGACCCCGAATTCGTTTTGTCCGAATTGGAAAGTCCGGAGACGAGTGCGGCGTATCCCGAAGAAAGCCCAACGAGCGTAACGAAAAACGCCACGGCTCAAAGAATCGCGTGCCGTACGGTATCGCCAAATTTCGCAAGGCCCATATATTTCAGTATTGCTAAATTATTGCTAATTCTATGCTTTTCCATCGAGAATTCAAGCCAATTCGTCGAACCGCTCCTGATTGAAGTGGAGACGGTCGCGGAATACGTGGGCGGTGGCATTCGGAAAGACGGAAAGGTATTTCGACAGATCTCCGAAGTCGACGACCGGATCGTCCTCCGAATGCCAGAAATGGATACCGGGAACGTTTTCCGCCATGTTCGGCAGATTCGCTCCGAGCTCGAACGTTCCGCATTTGTCGAAAGGCGTGGCTACCAAATGCAGCGCTTTCGCCCGGATCGGGTTCTCGGAAAAATACTTCGCGAGGAATATCGCGCCGAGGGAATGTCCCACGTAAATCGTGGTTTCCGCTTCGAGCGCCGGGGCGAATTTTTCAAAAAAAAGCTCCCATTCACCGTATTTGGCGTTCTGCTTACAGGGAAGTTCCGGAATGAGTACGCGGAACCGGTCGGAGAGTTCGCGGTATAGCGTGGTTTTCCAAGAAGTTCGGTCTTCGAAAAACCGCACGTCCCATGAACGGATGGCGGCGAGGTATTCGGAATCGTTGTCGAAGGCTTCGCCTCCGCCGAGGATGACGAGAGTTCGAACGGGCTTTTCCATAAGGGACGGTGAGGATTTTTTTAGGACGCTCGCCCGCGTTCCTTCTATCGGGCGCCATGGGGGAGTATCTCGAAAAACGTGCGAAAATAAAGCCCGTCCGAAGACGGGCTTTGCAACTTCGTTTTTCAGCGCAACATCGCCAGGACGAGGAGTCCGGCGGTGGGAGCCGAAAGCAGGAGGCTTCTTCGCATCCAGAATGCCGTATCGTCGTCGAAGGAATCTTGCAATCCGCGGGAATCGGCCGTATCGATTACCGTAAGGAATCCGGTAGCGAAAACCGAAATGGAGAACGGACCTCCGTAAATCGACACGAAAGCGTATTTCCATTCGGGAATCGCGAGTATCCCGGAGACGGCGAAGAACACGCCTATCCCGAAATTCTCCCTTACCCAATACGGAAGTTCCTGGTTCGCCCGGATAATCCAACCCGTCAACGTCGCGTAGATTACGACGGCCGCGAAGGGCAGGGTCTTGACGAGATTCGGCGGTCTTCCGCCTTCGTCCACGTTTCCGACCGAAGGTTTGCCCGGGGCGATTTTTATTTTCGAATCCATTACCGTCTCCTCTATAGAATGGAATGGTGGGAGCGTACGAAAAACGGAGACGTTGTCAAGTGGGCGCATTCGGAAGAAAAAGCCCGGGAATTCCCGGACTTCGGTTGGACGTTTTTTATTTCGCCGGAGCGTTCGGATTGGTCGTGATGACCTTTTCTTCGAAGTAGCTCGCGAGAACCTGGATTCCGACGTGTTCGCTCCCCGCGAAGAACAAACCTTGTCCGACGGAGGCGTTCAGGAGGATGTATTTTTCCTGATCGGTAAGCTTGAAGACGTTCTGGAGCACGTCGATGGACGCGGGCGACTGTTTGAGGAGCAATTGGATGGACGAGTTCGTCACGATGGCCTTTCCGTAGGAGCTCGTCATGAAGTCTTCGACGTCCTGCGTGATGGTCGTGACGCCGAGCCCGTATTTACGGGCGCGCTTGACGAGTCCGAAGAGGAACTTGGCGGAATCTTCGTGCTGCATGACGTTCCAGGCTTCGTCGACGACGAGCACGCGTTTCTTCAGGGAACTTCGCGTGACGTTCCAGACGTAGCCGAGGAGCATGTACATGGCTACCGGGCGGAGAATGTCGTCCAAGTCGCGGACCGAGAAGACGACGAGGCCGTCGGTAAGGTCGATGTTCGTGCGTTCCGAGAAGACCCCGGCGAATACCCCCGTAACGTATTTTTCGAGACGTTCGCAGAGTCCCTTCGCGCCGTCCATCGTTTCGAGAACGCTGTAAAGGTCGCGCATGATCGGAATTTCCTTCCCGGTCACGTCGTCGTCCTGGTAGGTGATGCCCTTGAGCGAGTAGGTGGTCGTGATGGCCTTTTCGAGAATCGATTCTTCGCTCGACGTGCACTTGCCGAGCATGAGGTTCATGAGGCCGACCAAATTGATGATCGCGCCGCGCAGGAGGTCTCCTGGTTTCGCTTCCGCATCCTTGAGGGCTCGCGGAAGGTCGAACGGATTGATCTTCTCGTTCGAGTTGAGGTTGATGTTGACGTACGTACCGCCGACCGTATCGACCAGGGTCTTGTATTCGTTTTCCGGGTCGAGGACGATGACGTTCGTTCCGAGCATGAGGGAACGGAGTATCTCGAGTTTTACCGAGAACGATTTTCCTCAACCGGATTTCGCGAAGACGACCATATTGGCGTTTTCCGTCCGGAAACGGTCGAAGATGACGAGGGAGTTGTTGTGCGTGTTGATTCCGTAGAGAATCCCGTCGTCCTGCGAGAGGGAATTCGACGTGAACGGGAAGGTCGTCGAGAGTCCGCGCGTCGAGATGTTGCGGTACACGCCGACTTCGTCCTTCGCGAACGGACCGGTCGCGGTAAACGCCTGTTCGCTCCGGAGGAAGGTCTGTTTCGTAAGGATGTTGCGTCCCGAGAGGAGCGTGTCGAAGGTGTTCGAAAGTTTTTTGAGATGATCTTCCGATTCCCCGTAAATCGTGATGTAGATGGAAAAGTGAAAATACCTTTCCTGTCCGCGCGTGAGCGATGCGCGGAGTTCTTCCACGTCCTGTATCTGGGCTTCGAGCGCGGGGTCGTTGATAAGTCCCTTGTCCGCGTTGATGGAGCGTTCCGAATGGAGTTCGGTCAAACGCTTGCGGAGGTATTTCATAATGTACGCGCTGTCGATCGGGTAGACGAACATCGACATGTCGAACTTCACGTCCCAGTTGATGAGCGGGGAGAGCCAGTTGCCTTCGAGAAAGTCCGGGTACGCGTACGTGAAGAACGAGCGGACGTACACGTCGCCTATCTGGATTTTCGTCGCGTCCACGCGCATCATCGAAGGGGCGATGGCATCCTTGACGAACGCGAGCGCCTCGCGGTATTCTTTTTCGCCCTTCCGGATTTCTTCGGCTTCCTCTTTGGTGATTTTGCGATTCGGATCGTAGGTATCGCTCTCGATCGAAGAAACTCCGTTTTCGAGAGGGACCGTGACGTCCGGTCCGGAGGAAGGCGCCGCCGGAACCTCGGGAACGGTTATCGGTTCGGGAACGGGTACGGATGCCGGAGCCGGATTCGGATTTTCCGGAGTCGGCAGGAGCTCTTTTTCGAAATCCCCCGCATCCCCGGTGGTCGGGGTCGAGATGAGTTCCAAGAGCGCGGAGCGGGCTTTCGCCGCTTCTTCCGCGCTGATTCCGCCTTGATTTTGTGCTTCGGACATAGACGTTCGATCGGTAGGTAACGTGTTTTAGCTCCAGTTCCATTCGGTAATCATTTCGCTCGGAATCTCCTTATGGGCCTTGGAGAGGTCGTCGTTTTCTCGGAATTGCACGGTAATGAGGGTGATGTCGTCGAATTGGCGGTGCTGGTAACCCATGAAGCGGGAAAGCTCGATGGTGATGTGGTTGAAGATTCCCCGGGCGGTCTTGTCGTTCGCGGAAGCGATGGTCGTGACCAAACGTTCGACCCCGAACATCGGATCGCTCTCCTTTTTTCCGGAACGCGCTT
>JAUPLX010000021.1 GCA_030836665.1 Patescibacteria group bacterium | reverse complement strand
TTCCGGAACGCGCTTCCGTAATCCCGTCGGTATACATGACGATGACGTCGCCCGGATCGAACGAGAGTTGGGATTCTTTGATGGCTTTCGATATGTCGCGTGTCATTCCCAGCGCGATTCCGCCGGTTTTCAGTTTGAAGACCGCGTTGCGCGATTTTTTGTAGATGATGAGGTACTCGTGCCCGGCGCCCGACATGTAGAGCTTCTTTTCCTCCTCGTTCCATCGGATCATGAGGCAGGTCATGAGCATGTTCGATTTTACGCGGGGCTTGAGGATTTCGTTGGTATTCGCCAAGATTTCCGCTCCGGAGATGGCCATCTTCGAAAATCCGGAGATGAGGGCGTTGACGACCATCATGACGAATCCCGACGCGACCCCGTGTCCGGTGACGTCGCCCAAGTAGATGTAGCGGTTGTTTCCGCGCTCGATGATGTCGTAGCTGTCGCCTCCTACTTCCGTAGCCGACTTGGTGTTCGCGACGATGTCCAACGACCCCGCGCGGACGTCGGTTTTCTTCAGGACGTGCCTCTGGATGTCGGCCGCGAGTTCCACTTCGCTTCGGAGAACCCGGCCCGCCTTGAATTCTTCCTTGAAGTTCCAAAGTATTTCGAAACTGCGGTTGAAGAACCCGATGATGTAGGTGAGGTCGGGATACCCGCTCGGCGGGGGGAGTCCGGTGGAGCGTACCCCGGCGATGAAATACGCCACCTGCTTGCGGAGCTTGCGAATCGGGGAAATGAGGAGGACCCATACCAGGATGGCGTACGCGAACGTCTGGATGGCGAAAATCGGAATGAGGAGCTCGGTATTTTCGACGACGAGGATGGAATATTCGTTTTCGGGAATGAGATCGGGCGCGAAGAGCGTTCCCAAAACGAACGCGTCGAAGGTGAAAAATACCATCAGCGCGAGCGAAGGAACGTTCTTGAGAAAATCGGCAATGAATCTCACGATGGTTTTTGACGGGCTATCAAAACTGCTTCTCCGCGAAATAGTACCATATTTGCGGAGGGTTCGCAAATATCCGAGGAAATAGGCCTTGTCTATCCCGTTTCTTATTTTTTTCTTAGATTTTTCCGTAAACAATCCTTGCAGAGGGCGACTTTACGGGTATCCTCTTTTTCGTAGCGCAATCTCTATTTTTTTATACCACAGTACAGCATGAACTCCCTGAATAAGGTCCAGCTCATCGGAAACCTTACCGCCAATCCGGAGGTTCGCGAAACCCCTAACGGACAGAAAGTCGCCACTATCGGCGTAGCCACCACCCGCGTATGGAAAGACGCTTCCGGCTCCAAGCAGGAACAGACCGAATTCCACAACGTCGTTCTCTGGCGCGGTCTTGCCGAAGTCGCTGAAAAATACGTAACCAAGGGCCAAAAGGTCTACATCGAAGGATATCTCCAGACCCGCTCGTGGGAGGATCAGACCGGCGCGAAACGGTACCGTACCGAAATCGTCGGCGACAACCTCATCATGCTTTCCTCCAAGGGATCGGGATCTTCGAGCGAAGAATTCGCCCAGCCGTTTTCCGAAGACGCGCCGTCCGACACGGCCGCTCCGAAGCGCACCAAGGCCGCGAAGAAGGACGACGAAATCCACATCGAGGACATTCCGTTCTAGATCGGTTTGAGTCCGACTTCAAAACCCCCCGGCATGCCGGGGGGTTTTCGTTTCCGCTACTCTCTCGAATCGATCTTCAGGACGTAGTAGAACCACTTTTCGCGATTGGACATCCCGAGGGTGGGCGAGGATTTCCGGTTCTCTCCGACGATGGAACGTTCGACGTCGATCTTCGCGTAGTTCTTCACGACGTTTTCGTCCACGAGGAAGATGGCGTCTTCCCCCGGATTTTTCCGGTTCTGGGAGGATTTCGCCATACGGTCGAGGTAGGCGTTGGTCTTAACGTACGCGAGATACCGCTTTTTCCGGTCGATATTCGATTCGATCTTCGAATTCTCCACGTTCAGTACCCCGATGTAGGCGTTAATCTGAAAATCGCGGTACTTGTACCAAACGATGAGGTACATCTCGTAGACCGCGATGAGTATGAGAAGGGCGAGGGCGTATTGGTATCTGGGCTTCATCCGCGTTCCGTTTTACTTTCGCTACCGTTTCCGGTAGAATTCGGTCCAAGGATATCCGCAATTCCGGATATCGGAAATTTTCTGCACCAGCATGCAATCCATTCTCGCCTTTTTCTCAAGACACCTTGCCGTCTCCCTCATGGTGGGCATCGCGGTCGTCATATTCGCGCTCCTCGCGTTCGATTCCGCGGGAATGCCGAAAAACGAAAAAGCCGAATTCAATCCCTACGTACTCTGTACTGCCGGAAGAACCGTCATCAAACGTCCCGAAGGTTCGGTCACTTTATTGGCCGATAAGAACGAATCCGTCCGTCAAGGTGACCAGATCAAAACGCTCCGGCAGTCTTCCGCTACCGTATTTTGGTCCGACGGAAGCGTGACGCGCCTTTCCGAAAATACGACCATCGACGTGAACGAACTCGTCAATGACCGCAAGACGGCTTCGACGAAAGTGGATTTTTCCCTGGAAGAAGGGAAGACCTGGTCGCACGTATACCGGTACCTTTCCGACGATTCCCATTTCCGCGAGCGCTTCGACGACGGGCGCAAGCTCGCCGCCGTCCGCGGTACGGCATTCGAAGTCAACGCCGACAAGGGGTATCTCCGCACGGCGTCGCATGCCGTAGAAGTGACGGATCCTGCCGGAAAGCTTCTCTCCACCGTTCCGGAAGGCATCGCGGTAAGCGTTCGGGATTTGACGGCCCTTCTCGATTCGGCCCTCGATTCGGCATGGAAGGATCTCAATTTGGTCGAGGACGCTAAATATTCCGCCGAGTTCGCGAAACGGGCCCGAGAGGAAGTGACGTCCCGCATGGCGTCGCTCAAGGGTTTGCCGGTGTCTCTCAGTTTCTCGGGCGACACCCTCTCGGTCAGGGTGTCTCCGGATATGGCGAAAACCGCGCAGGACGGGCAATCCGCGTATGCCGGTCTCCTGAAGGTCTACGAGACGACGGCCGCCTTGCCGGAAACGGCGGAAAACATCCGTTCGAAAGAAGCTCTCCGCGACGCGATTCTCGCCGCCGCCCCAGAATCCGAAAAAGCGAAACTCGCGACTCTTTTCGCCCGTCACCAAACGTACGACTCCTGGGCGGCCAAATCGATAAGCGACGAAGAGTTTCTCTCTACTCGGAAGAAACTCCACGATTACGTTTCCGCCGGTGCGGACGCGCAAGTTCTAGAAAACCTGGAACTCGCCCTTCCGAAAGCCCGAATCGACCAATTCAACGCCACGATGGACGCATTGAAAAAGCGGGGTTTCGACACTCTCTCCGATCCGGGTTGGCTCGTTCCCTCCGTGGATGAGGCGATTAAGGAAGCCAATTCCACCGCGGATGAGGCGATCGAAGAGGCTAATTCTGCCGTGGAAGACGCAAAGAACCTGATCCCTTCCTTTGTAAAATAGCCGGCATGACCTTCCATACATACGCGAACAGGCTCAACTCCCTCCTACTGAACAAGGTATTCGCGTCGTTCGTCATTTCCGTAGGCATCCTCCTCGTCGTGGGGCTCGCCTCGGGTTTCGCCTCGAAGGTCAATCCCTTCTACCAATTCTTCGCAAGCGCCGACCTCGGGATTCGGAACGTCCTCCTTCGAAATTACGCCGAAACCGAAGTGCACCCGGCGATTACGGTCGTCATGATCGACGACTCCACCCTTTCGGATAACGGGTGACTCGGCCGTTGGCAGGATTTCAAACGGGAATACTACGCGAAAGCCATTGATCGTCTGAAAGAAGACGGCGCGCTCGTCATCGGCGTGGACGTGCTGTTTTCCGAAAAGGCGCCGTCCGGGGACGATATATTGAAAAAATCCATCGAACGCGCGGGAAACGTCGTTCTCGGATTTTCGGCGGGAGGAAAAGAAATCGGAAGGAACGGTTCCGTTACGAAGGTCGCGCCCATTTTTCCCGTAAAGGAATTTTCCGATGGGGCCGCCTCCGTGGGGTATTTCAATCCGAACGTCAATCCGGATAATTCCATCGTCTATTCGGTACATCCGGTCAAATCGGTGGAAGACCGGTTGTACGAAGGTTTCTCGTTCTCCATTCTCCGCCGCTATCTCGATCTCGTATACGGGAAGAAGACTTCCGTTACCGAAGCGGGTCTCGATTACGAAGATTACTACGCCTTTCACGACGGCGACTACCGTTTCGTTCCGTACGCGGGAGGTTCCGACGGAAACGGGTTCCTCATCAATTACCTCTACGAGGGGATATCTTTCCCGAAGCTCTCGTTTCTTGACGTGTATAACGGAAACGGCCAGTATGATCCGAAATACGTCAAGGACCGAATCGTCATCATCGGCGCGACGGCCACGGCCCTCCACGACGAATTTTTCACGCCGTCGGGGGTTCAGAGCGGAGTATTCATCCACGCGAACGCCATCAATACGGTATTGAACCGTTCGTATATCACGAACGCCTCCAAGGGCATCGAGCTCGCGCTCCTCGGGCTTCTGACGTTCTTCTTCTCGCTCTTCCTCCTTCACGTAGGAAATCGGGCGTACCAAGTATTCGTCTCCATTCTCGCGCTCGTCCTCGCGTCCGCGTTCTACCTCTTCGTTTTTTGGATATTCCACAAACAGTTCAACTACCCGATCGAACTGTCGATCATCGTCATCATGGTTGCCCTCTCCTCGACGGCGTATAAGTACATGCTCGAAGAAAAAGGAAAGCGGCTTTTGAAGAACGCCCTCTCCCAATATTTGGCTGAAGATCTCGTCGCCTCGGTACTCAGCAATTACGATCAGGTCCGCTTGGGCGGCGACCGCCGGGAAGTGACGCTCTTTTTCTCGGACATCGCGGGGTTCACGAGCATTTCCGAAAACATGGAACCGGAAGAACTCGTCCGATTCCTTTCGGTCTATCTCAAAGAGGTTTCGGACGTCATCATGCACCAGAAGGGCTTCATCAACAAATACGAGGGCGACGCCGTCATGGCGATTTGGTGAGCGTTCCGCGAACAGGACAACCAGGCTTATCTCGCTTGCCTCTCCGCGCTCGAGCAGCAGGAAAAAATCACCGAACTCAACGAAGAATTCCAGGCGAAATTCGGCTTTGAGATCCAGGTGCGCATGGGTATTAACAAAGGGCCGGCCATCGTCGGAAACATCGGAAGCGAAGGGAAAAAGATCGAATTCACCGCGCTCGGCGACACCGTGAACACCGCTTCGCGCTTCGAAGGAATCAACAAGCTTTACGGAACGCTCGTTTGCGTAGGGGAATCGACGATGGAGGCGGCGAAGGGCCACTTCGTATTCCGGAAACTCGACTCGCTCATGGTAAAGGGAAAGGAAAAGCCCACCTCCATCTACGAGCTCGTAGGTCGTATCGGGGCGGTATCGGACGAGAAACTCCAAATGGTCGGCGAATTCGAACGGGCCCTCGCCCTCTACGTCGAAGGCGACGTTTCCGCCGGACGCAAGATATTTTCTTCCCTTTGGGAAATGCACCGGGATCCGCCGTCCGAGGTGTTCATGTTCCGCTGCGACAAACTTATCGAAAACGGCGTTCCCGAGGGCTGGACCGGCGTATACCGCGCAACCGAGAAATAGCATCGCGATGGTACGAACGCACTTTTCTTCAGAAGGCCGTAAATAAAGTGCGGCCTTTTTTTGACAAGTAATGTTTTTAGTGTTTTAATACATTTGTCCGCTGCTATAGACAGGTACGCCGAAGTGCCGCAATCCAACAAAAATACAAATCGGCCCGCAAGGGAACATTGTAAAAATACATTCATCTTCTGGAAGAGGGCCGTAAGGACCCCATCCGAGGAACCAGCACCTCATCCTGGTTAAACAGAGGCAAGAGCAGCGGTATCGTACCGAATCCCTTCGGCGGGATTTGGACACACAAGAAAATCCGTACATAGGCATCATTTGATCGGTTCATATGCCTCGTATGTACGGATTTTTCGTTTGTCTGAAAACGGGTCCGCCGGAAAAACTTGTCGCTTGCAAACGTCCTCGGACGGAATCGGTGACTGTCAGCACTGGCAAACAATCCACAGACCGGCGGAAGCG